>CAYOHG010000466.1:0-3173 GCA_964403685.1 uncultured Planctomycetales bacterium | reverse complement strand
GCGGAGGCGCGCCCGGCTCGGTGATCACCGTGGCGCCACGGATGGCCAGCGGAAGGATGATTTCCGGTCGCTCGGCCGACGTCGCGAGAGTCACGCCGAACGCCAACGTGGCCACAACGGCCGCAGAGAATGCCTTCATGGAGAAACGACCTTGTTGTGCGGGTGCGCACCGCGTCGGACTCGGCGGTT
The DNA here is from genome assembly GCA_964403685.1 of uncultured Planctomycetales bacterium. Lineage (GTDB taxonomy): Bacteria > Planctomycetota > Phycisphaerae > UBA1845 > Fen-1342 > CAYOHG01. The sequence continues at coordinate 2,984 of CAYOHG010000466.1, read as the reverse complement.
CCGGTGCGAAGTCGGGGAGTTTATCCGCACTGGCGGCCGTTGGCGACCGGCTGTCGTCCAGCACGCGTACCCGTCAATCGCTCGTCGCCAGGGCGCGGCGTCGGGCCGCATCGACGGTCGCCGCCGGCGTGCGGAACAGGCCGCCGACCAGCAGGGTGGCCAAGGCGCCGATCAGGGCGTACCAGGTGAACTCGATGCGCGGCCAGTCAGCCGGCATCGACGGCGCATGCGACGGCCACAGGTAGTCGCACAGGTCAAAAAACCGTCCGCTCGTTACGAAGATCGTCACCAGCCCGATCGTGACGGCGGCGACGTTACCACGGTCGGAGCCGCGTGTCCGCGTGAGCATTCCAAGCAGGAAGACGCCCAGCATCGGCCCGAGGATGTACCCCGCGATGCCCAGCGCAACCGGGATGATCGTCAGCCCCGGGTTACGCACGTTGGCCCAGGCGAACGCCACCGCGATCAGCACCATCAACAACGCGAACAGGAGCGTAAAGAGCCGGGCGGCGCTGACCTGGTGGTGATCGCCTCGTTCGCGCGCGAAAAACGGAATGTACCAGTCCTTGGTCGCGGTGGTGGCCAGTGCGTTGAGCGCGGCGCTGAGCGAGCCCATCGCGGTCGCGAACACGCCGGCCAGCACGAAGCCGCGCACCACCACCGGCATCACGGACAGGATGTACACGCCGAATACGTCGTTGGCCTTGGCCGGCCGCAGCTCGGGCCGCAGATCGTAAAACGCGATCAGCAGCACGCCGATGAACGTGAAGGCTGCCGCGATCGGCACGTCCAGCAGCGCGGCGGTGACAAGCGAGCGGCGGGCCTTGCGATGGTCGCGCGCGGTGAGCAGGCGCTGAACCATGTCCTGATCCGTGCCGAAGGCGGCCATGTTCAGGAAGGTGGTCGCGAGGAGCGCCGCGGGAAGCGTGTACTTGCTTTCGAGGATGTGCCAGAGCAGTCCGAGCGGCCCCGCACCGGGGGGCACGCCTTCGAAGCCGGTCAGGAAGTACCCGTCGCGGCGCGTCATTTCCGGCACATGCCGCCCGAGGGCATCGAAGGCGGCGACCAGGCTGCCGCCGCCGATGTCAAAGAGGATGGTGACGATCGCGACCAGGGCGCTGGAGAACATCAGCGTGGCCTGGATCACGTCGGTCCAGATGACGGCCTTAATGCCGCCCAGCATGGTGTAGGCGCAGGTGACGGCCGTCAGCAGCAGGATCGCCCAGGCATAGGGCTGCCAGGATTCGAGCTGGCGGTACTGCACCGGCTCGCGCTCAACGAACAGCCGCCAGGCCAGCACCAGCACGAGCGACGGCACGTACAGCCGCACCCCGGAGGCAAGCACGCGCATCAGCAGAAACAGCGCGGAGACGTAGTTTCGCGAGATCGGCCCGAAGCGGATCGCCAGGAACTCGTAGACGGTATATACGCGAAAGGTGTAGTACGGCTTGAGGAAGATATGCCCGACCAGCACGCGTCCCAGAATCAACCCCATGGTGAGCTGGACATAGGTCAGCCCGCGCGTGGCGTAGCCTTCCGCCGGCGCGCCGAGAAACGTCGCTGCGCTGGTTTCGGCGGCGATGATCGACGCCATCACGGCCCACCAGGGGATGCGGCGGCCGCCCAGGGCATAGTCTTCGAGGTTGCGCTCGCGCCGGCCGGCAACCAGCCCGACCGCGGTGATGCCGGCGAAGTAGGCCAGGATGATCGCACCGTCGATGATGAGCGCTGTCGTGTGCACTTGTGCGGTTCCGGCTCCGCGCGAGGTTCGCGAAGTCTATCGGCGGAAGGGCTTGTGCCCACCGGGCCTGGGAGAATTCCGGCCGCCCCGCGCAGGCGGCATCGATATGATCCAGAAAGTGCGCGCCGCACTTCGGGGCGAGGTTACGCCGCGGTCGTGGTATCCGAGCTTCAGATCGAGGAACTGCCATGAGCAGCGCCTGGAAGGCCAGCCGACGGATATCGATGCCGCGAATCGCGTTGAGCTTCACCGGCCTGTGCGGTTGGGTAACGCCGGTCGGCGCCGCGGACGACCTGCACCTCGCGATTTCGCCCGATTCGATCCACACGAGGCAGCCTGACGGCCTGCGGTCCTGGCGGCTTTCCACCCGCATTCTCGGAACTTTCCAAGCGCAGGCGCTGAGCGGCGGCACCGTGCTGCTTCAGGCGACAACGGTGGATTCCGAAGCGCCGCCGGCATTGTGGCTGGGTCGGGATGGAAGGGTGCTGGGCGCGCTCGGGCGCAGTGCGATTCGGCTTGCCGGGACCGACCGCGGAGTGCCGGGCAGGTCTGGCTGCGTGACCTGGGACGAACCAACCGCGATTACACCGCCACCGGCGCTGGAGACGCAGTCGGACTCGCTCGAGGCGCTGCTCGCTGACCGTCAAGGAGACGTCTGGGCGATTCAGGAGCGCTACGACGCTGCTCTCGGAGGACACCACCAGTTGCGGGCCGCCCGCTCGATCGGGAACAGCGGACAATGGCTGCCGACCGAGACTCTGCACGACACCCAGAACTTCCTTGCAAACATCAGTGCTGATATCGACGCTGACGACGTGATCACGGTCGTGTTTCGCGACATCGAGTCGCCCGATTATCGCCTGCTGGCGCTGCGGCACGATCCGAATTCCGGCTGGGGGCCGCCGACGGTGGTTGACGCCGCGGCGGATTTCTTCCAGGAAACGGCCCTCGCCGCCGACGCGGCCGGAAACCTCGTGGCGGCGACCAACCACGATGTGGACGGCGAGTCCGCAATCCATGTGAGCGTGTATGACGCGTCCAGCGGGGCCTGGCAGCCGCGTGTGCAGGTCTCGCCGGCCGGAGTGCAGGCCGACGCGCCGCGGATCGTGCGAACCGCCGACCGCGCCGATGTCTATCTGGCCTATATCGTCTACACAACGGTGGCGCGCGGCATCTACGTGCACCGCTGGGATACGAGCACGAAGTCCTGGAGTCCGGCGCGGGTCGTGCCAGGCTCGTCATC
>CAYOHG010000465.1:0-3184 GCA_964403685.1 uncultured Planctomycetales bacterium | reverse complement strand
GCTTGAACTGATCGATGAACGGGATCACGAGGCAGCCGGCCCCGACGGCGATGAAGATGACGTCCTTCTCGCGGGCGACGATCAGTTGCAGCGGGATCGGAGCCCCGGCCGGGCTGATGCGGTGAATTACCGCCGCGCCCTCGCCCTCGGTCGTCAGCGTCAGCCCTTCGCCGGCCAGCTTCACCAGGGTTTGAGCGACCCCCGAGAGTCCGTCGAAGATCGGCTGGACCTTGTCCGCCGGCGGCATCATCAGCGTGACGATTTCCGGCAGCGGGGTAAGCTTCATTCCCATCGCGTATTCGCGCGACGCCAGGCTCGACCATTCGACCGCGTTGCATAGGTCGGTCACCTGCTGCCACTGTGCGTCAAACTGCTCCGGGGTGGTTCCATTCTGCTCGGCCAGCGCCTTGAAAGCGCGCTTGAGATCGCGATCCAGCCGCACCGCTTCCAGCTCGGCCCAGACGCGCGCAAACTGCTCGTTAACGAACTTCTGGCCGTCATGGCTGCGCGTATGAATGGCGACCACGGCATCCGCCGGTATCGCCTTGGTGAGCGTGTACGCTTCGACCCCGCCGCGGCCCAGCGCCGGCAGCGCTGCCAGCACCGACAGCAACACGCCGAAAACGGCGCCCTCCACTCTGACTCGAATGCCCTGTTTCACAGTTGGCTCCTTGTTGGCAATGCCGGCGTTATATCCGCAAGCCGGTCCCCGCCGCCAGTCGAAAGGCAGGCGCGCAGCCACGCCGTTACTCAGCGGTCCACCCTCGATCATGCGCCGCCCGCGAGCCGCGCGCCTCAGCCCTGCCGGCGCGGCCGGCGATGCTGCCCCTTGGGCTTCCACGGGCCCCCGTCGCGCCCAGCCGGCGGCTCCACCCGCGCGGCGGCCGCGGACACTCTCAAGTCCGGCGACGCCTTCAACTCGCGGACGCGGTCGCGCAAGGCGGCGGCGCGCTCGAAATCAAGCGCCTCGGCCGCCTTCAACATCTCCGCCTCCAGCTCCACCACTAGCTCATCGCGGTCGTACTCCTGCTCGTCGGCGTGCACCGCCTCGCGAACCCGCCGCATGGCGGCAACCTCGCTCATCAGCCCCGCCCGGATCGCCTTGCGCACTGTGTCGGGTGTGATCCCATGCTCCTGGTTGTAGCGAAGCTGGATTTCGCGGCGGCGCGCGGTCTCGCTCATCGCACGGCGCATCGCCTCGGTGACCTTGTCGGCATACAGCACGACCAGCGCGTTCACGTTTCGGGCGCAGCGGCCGATCATCTGAATCAGCGACGTCTCGCTGCGCAGGAAGCCTTCCTTGTCGGCGTCGAGGATGGCCACGAGCGACACTTCAGGCAGATCGAGACCTTCGCGCAGCAGGTTCACGCCGACGAGTACGTCGAAGTTGCCCAGGCGCAGCTCGCGCAGGATCTCGACGCGCTCCAGTGTGTCGATCTCGCTGTGCAGGTAGCGGCCGCGCAGCCCGGCCTGCTGAATGTATTCCGACAGGTCCTCGGCCAGCCGCTTGGTCAGCGTCGTCACCAGCACGCGCTCGCCGGCCGCGGCCCGCTCCTGGATGCGCTGCAAAAGGTCGGGCACCTGCCCGCGCGCCGGGCGCACCTCGATCAACGGATCGACCAGGCCGGTCGGCCGGATGACCTGCTCGATCACTTCTCCGCCACAACGGCTCAATTCGAACTGTCCGGGCGTCGCGGAAACAAACAGCACCTGGTGCCACATCGACTCGAACTCCTCGAACCGCATCGGGCGGTTGTCGAGGCAGCTCGGCAGACGGAACCCATGCTCGACCAGCACCTCCTTGCGTGAGCGGTCGCCACCGTACATCCCGCCGATCTGCGGGATGGTCACGTGCGATTCGTCGATGATCAGCAGGAAATCCTTGGGAAAGTAGTCGATCAGCGTGTAGGGCTTGGCCCCCGCCGCAGTGCCGCTGAGGTGCCGCGTGTAGTTCTCGATTCCGCTGCAATAGCCGACTTCCTGGAGCATCTCGACGTCGTACTTCGTGCGGGCCAGCAGGCGCTGCGCCTCCAGCAGCTTGCCCTGGTGGCGAAGCTGCATGACGCGCTGCTCCAGCTCCTCCTGGATGCCGTGGACCGCGCGCTCCAGGTTGTCCTCGGGCATGACGTAGTGCACGGCCGGGTATACGAAGACGTGATCGCGCTCCTGCAAGAGCGCGCCGGTCAGCGGGTGCACATACGACAGCCGTTCGACAGTATCGCCAAACAGCTCGATGCGGACGGCGTATTCCTCGTCCGCCGGGCAGAGCTCAACCACGTCGCCGCGCACGCGAAAGGCCCCGCGCGACAGCTCGACGTTGCCGCGCTCGTATTGCAGCCGCACGAACCTCCGCAGCAACTCGTCGCGATCGACCGTTTCGCCGACGCGAATCGCAACGACGCTGGCCTTGTACTCGTCCGGCGAGCCCAGGCCGAAGATGCACGAAACGCTGGCGACCACGACGACGTCGCGACGCGAGATCACCGCGCTGGTCGCCGACAGCCGCAGGCGGTCCAGATCGTCGTTGCGCGAAGCGTCCTTTTCGATGTAGATATCGCGCTGCGGAATGTACGCCTCGGGCTGGTAGTAGTCGTAGTAGCTGACGAAATACTCGACCGCGTTGTTGGGCAACAGCTCGCGGAACTCCTCGTACAACTGAGCCGCCAGCGTTTTGTTATGCGATAGGACCAGGGTCGGCCGGCCGAGACGAGCGACGGCATGCGCCATGGTAAAGGTCTTGCCGGAACCAGTTACACCCATCAGCGTCTGGCACCGCCGGCCGCCGCGAAAGCCCTCGACGAGCTTTTCGATCGCCGCCGGTTGATCTCCGCGGGGCTGCAACGGGCTGACAATCTGGAACTCGCTCATGTCGGCCCGACGTCCCTACAGAATCGCCGCCCACACTTGCGGCCCACGAGGTTCATGCGCGGATTCTCGCCCGCCAGCGCGCGCTCGCCGGTCAGGACAGCGCCTGGCCGGCGAATTATACCGCCGGCCCGCGCGTTCGCCGCACACGTCGCGACAACCGATTGGGTGGTCACTCGCGGGCAAACGCGGTGCGAGTTCGCGCGGAAGCCGCTGCGGAGTTCCGAAGGACCAGACACAGCCGAGGGCGGCTGTGATCCATGTGTTGGGTGCCATGCCGACGGCCGTTGCGTCGGCATGCGTGGGCGCAGGCGGCTGG
>CAYOHG010000464.1:0-3190 GCA_964403685.1 uncultured Planctomycetales bacterium | reverse complement strand
GTGTCACAGACGCCGCAACACGGCCCGCACCGGGCTGGCGTCAAAACCGGCCAGCGGCAGCGGCAGCGCGATCAGCTCGTAGTCGCCCACCGGCACGTCGCGCAGCGCCAGCCCCTCCAGGATCGCCATGTCGTGCGCAAAGAAACGCTGGTGGGCCAGGAGCTGCTTGTCCTCCATCAGGTCGACGCTGGGCGTGTCGATCCCGATCAGCCGCACGCCGCGCCCGGACAGCGCATCGACCAGCTCCGGCGAGAGGGCTGCGAAGTCGTTGTTCCAGCGGGCGGGATCGGGGAATGTGCCGGTCGCCAGCAGTACGCGCGGCGGCAGCGTTGCGGGCAGCCCCGCCGCGACGACGGCGCGCTCGAAATCCGCGGGCGAGACGCGCGCGTTGCGGGCGACGTCGACTCGAATCAGCCGGCAGGGACCGAAATAGAGCTCGAGCGGGCGCGCCTCGATCGAGTCGCCAGCGAGGTTGTAGTGAATGGGCGCGTCGGCGTGGGCGCCGAGGTGCACGGTGGCCCGCAGCGTCGAGAGCGTGACCGTGTCGCCGCGCTCGATGTCGAGCAGCACTTCCCGCGAAAGCGGAGAATCGCCCGGCCAGACGGACAGCGAGCGATCGATGCGGGGTGTGATGTCGAACAGCTCCACGATCGGGCCCTCTCGAGGAACACCTTTCCACCGGTTGGAAGCCGGTGCCACAATCCCGCCGGTTGAAAACCAGTGCCACAGACGAACCGGTGCCACGGGCGTTCCGGTTCACGGGAAAACCCGCGGCACCCGCCTACAGAGCGTGGCGGATGGCCCACAAGTCCGGGAACGCCGGCTTGAACAGCGACTGCTTGAGAAACTCAACGCCCGACGATCCGCCGGTGCCCATCTTGTTGCCGATGGTGCGCTCGACCACCTTCACGTGCCGGTAGCGCCACTCCTGAAGCCCCTCGTCCAGGTCGGTCATCAGCTCGAGCAGAATGGCCACGTCGGGCCGCTGCTTGTAGAGCCTCAGCAGGGCCTGCTGGATGGCCGTGCTCGGCTCGTTCGAGCGGGTGACGTCGCGGCGCAGCAGCTCCACGGGGACGGCTACGGCAAAATGCGCCAGGAAGTCGTAGAAATGGTCGATCAGGCTGCGCTCGGCGAGGCGCCTTTGCAGGGCGCGATAGCCCGGCGAGGCCGCCCCGTAGAGCTTCGCGAAATCCATGTCGCCGCGCTTGTAACCCAGCATGAACTCCAGCTCGCGAAACTGGAACGACTGAAACCCGGAGGCGGATTCCAGCCGGTCGCGGAAGCTGGTGAACGACATGGGGGTCATGGTTTCGAGGATGTCGAGCTGGCCGACCAACGTCTTCATGATCGTCCGGCAGCGCTTGAACGTGTGGATCGCGCCGTAGAGATCGCCCTCGCTGAAGTCGCGCTTGACCTTGTCGAGCTCGTGCAACATCTGCTTGAACCACAGCTCGTAGGTCTGGTGAATGACGATAAACAGCGTTTCGTCGTGCTCCGGCGGCGTCGAGCGCGGCTGCTGAAGGCCGAGCAGATCGTCGATCCGCAGGTACGAGCCGTAGGTCAGCGGCATTCCGAACTCCTCGCGAGCACTGCGCCGGTATGCTACCCGACCGCGCGCCCGTACAGCAGGGTCAGCCGCGCCAGGCGATCGGCGGCCCGGTCCGACGGCGGCCAGCCCGCCAGGCGCCATTCCCAGTTTCCGCGGGCGGTGGCAGGCGTGTTCATGCGGGCGCGGCCGTCTAGCCCGAGCACGTCCTGAAGCGGAACGATGACCGTGTTGGCGCTGGAGGCATACAGCGCGCGGATCGCCGACCAGTGCAGATGGTCGGCATCGGTCTGCAAATACTCGAGCACGCGCTGGCGCGGCGGCCAGTGCGCGGGATTCTCTCGCTGGCGCTCCGCGGGCCGAGTTGCCGCCACACCTCCGGCAACCGGGCGCCCTCGCCGGCGAGCGGTCGAATCGCCGGGCAACGAGCGGAACCAGCCGTGCAGCGTGTCGTTGTCGTGCGTGCCGGGGTAAGCCGCGCAGTTGGCGATGTAGCTGTGCGGCAGGTGATAGCCGGTCATGTCCGGGAGCCCGGCCTGAAGCAAGCGCATACCCGGGAAGCCGAATTCGTCGCGCAGGGCCGCCGCCTCCGGCGTAAGCAGCCCCAGGTCTTCGGCGATGATCTCCAGCGGCCCGAGCGCCGCGCGAACCGCCCGAAACAGCGCGCGTCCGGGCGATTTCACCCAGCGGCCGCGCTGCGCCGTACGCGCGCCGCCCGCGATCCACCACACGCGGTTGAATCCCAGGAAGTGATCAATGCGCACGGCGTCGAAAAGCTCGAACAGGCGGCGGAAACGCGCGATCCACCACTGGAATCCGCTGCGCTCATGGCGGGCCCAGGCGTATTGCGGGTGGTGCCAGAGCTGTCCGGTGCGGCTGAACAGATCCGGCGGCACGCCGGTGATGGACCGCGCGCGGCCGTCGGCGCGCAGATCAAACAGCTCGGGGTTGGCCCACACGTCGGCGCTGTCGTGGCTGACGAAGATGGGAATGTCGCCGATCAGGCCGACGCCGCGACGGGCAGCATGCGTCCGCAGCTCCCGCCACTGGCGAGCGAAAACGAACTGCACGAAGCTGTGGAATTCACACTCGTCGCGCAGCTCGCGGCGCGCGGCGCGCAGCGCGGCCCCACGGCGCGTGCGCAGGGCGCGCGGCCAATCGGTCCACGGGCGACCGCGGTGAGACTTGCGCAGCGCCTCGAACAGCGCGAAATCGTCGAGCCAGGAAACGGACGCTCGGCGGAAGGACTCAAACTCATCCGACTGCCGACCGCTCGACGCAAACGCGTCAAACGCGCGGCGCAGGCAGCGCTCGCGATGACGCCGCACGACCGGGTACGCGACGCGCTCGGCGGTAACGTGCTCCGGCGGAAGCGCATCCAGCTCGGTCAGCAGGCCGTCCTCGATCAGCCGGTCGGGCGAGACGAGCAGCGGACTGCCGGCAAAGGCGGACGTCGAGCTGTAGGGCGAGTGTCCCGGCCCGATCGGCCCGACCGGCAGCATCTGCCACCAACTCTGGCGCGCGTCCTTCAGCCAGTTGACGAAAGCGTGAGCATGATCGCCGAGATCGCCGCTGCCATGCCGCCCCGGCAGCGAGGTCATGTGGAGCAGGATTCCGGCCGCGCGGCGCTGGAGTGTTGCGCGC
>CAYOHG010000463.1:0-3198 GCA_964403685.1 uncultured Planctomycetales bacterium | reverse complement strand
GCCGAGGCCGGCGCCGTAGACCTTCACCACGCTACGCTGTGCGGCGGCGACAGCGCCGCTGAACATGGCCTCGTCGCTTGCTTGAAAGGCCGAGTCCTGAAGCTGGGTCAGCAGCAGCGCCAGCAGGCCGAGCGTCATGGTTGTACCCCCGCGGAACCGGCTGGCGCTGACGCGGGCAACGCCGCCGCGATGCTGTCAATGCGAATCGTGACGCTGCGGGCACCGTCGGCCGAGCGCTGCCAGCAGCGCGGCCAGAAGGGCGCGGTCCGCTCCGCATCCTCATTGACGGCATTCCAGAGAATACGCTCGGCTTCGGCGCGCTCGCCCAACGCGACCTGAAGCAGGCGCTCGTCGTCTAGCGCGAATTTCCAGCGAATCCCGCCGCCAGCCAATCCGCGACGTTCGATCACGCTGGCGACGACGGCCTGGACCGAATCGCCGCCCAGCAGTTCCCAGTCGGCATCCAGCGCGGGCGGCCACAGCAACGGCGCAACCATGCGCTGCCATTCGTCAGCCAGTGCGGCCGTCAGATCGTCGGACACGGCCGGCCGGGGCGCACCCGCCTGGCGCGCGACAACCAGCTCCAACGGCTGGCGCTCTCCTGCGTCGAGTTGCGACGTCCCACGGAACACCACCGCGGTGCTGTCCGCCAACGCGCCCCACTGGCAGCGCTGTGCAAAGCGTGCCAGGAAACCGGATACTTCGGCGCGATTGTGCTCCATGTCCGGCAGATAGAGGAAAGGCACCCGAGCCGGCAGTCGTTCCAGGCGCACCAGCGCTTCGCGCTGGGTCTCGTCATGGCGGAAACGCACGTGGGTCGGCCAGTTCGCCGGCAGCGTCGCGATGACGTTGTTGAACTCGTTGGGCGTTTGCACCGGACGATGCTCGATCGAGATCAACTGGTCGCCCGGCTGGATGCCGGCCCGCTCCGCCGGCGACAACTCCTGAACCGCCTGAAAAATCACGTCCGCGCCGGCCTGCTGAACGACCGCCCCGAGCGTGCCATGTTCACAGAGCCGCCCGGACCGCAGCCCCGGCAAGAATCGGCGGATTTGCGTAAGCGTGACGGCGTAGCCGAGGCCGACATTGACTCGCCCGCGCTCTTCGAACGACGCCCGACCGTTGATTCCGATCAGTCGCCCGCGCAGGTCGATCAGCGGACCGCCGGAATTGCCCGGGTTGATCGACGTCGATACCTGGATGCAGTCCGCGTATTCCAGCAGATTCCCTTCGCCCTCCTGGTAGCGATTCAGGCCGCTGATGACGCCGATCGTGATCGTCGGCTGCTGGTTCTCGGCCAGCACGAACGGATTTCCCAGGGCCGCGACCCACTGGCCAGGGTACAGGGAATCGGAATCACTTAGCGGGATCGGCTCAAAGCGCTCGCGACCCTCCAGCTTGAACATCGCGATGTCGCCGCCCGGGTCGATGCCCAGCACGCGCAGCCGATAGAGTCGCCCATCGCTCAAGCCGCCGTAGCCTTGGCGCGATTCGATAAAATCCGCCACGACGTGGAAATTCGTAAGCCCGTAGCCCGCGGCATCGATGATCACGCCGCTGCCGCCCCCGCTGCGCTCGCGGTCGCCGTAGATGCAGACCACGCCGGGCATCGCCTGAGCCAACATCGCGACCCGCCGCTGCTGCTCAGCGCGGGCGGCAACCCGTGCGCTGGCGAGTGAATCGGGCGCGTCGGCGGCGGGCTGCGCCAGGGCGCTGACGCCCAGCAGCGCGCTCAGCGCCACCACGGCCCGGCGCGCTCCCCGGCCCAGCGCGGTGCCAGGCGTCATTTCAACAACCTCGGCAAGCCCCAGGCCACCTGGTCGGACAGCTCGAGATCCTCACCGTAATCGACCACCAGCAGCAGCTCCTGAACACCCTGAATGTCGACCAGCACATCACGCGGCGGCTGGCCGCCCCGGATGGATTCCGCTTCCCACAGCACGCGACCATCACCGACGACCTGCACGCGGGCGTCGCCGCGCTGTTGCATCGCATCGACGATGCCGACTCGGGCGGCAAACTGGCGGAAGCGCCGATCGACGCGAAAGCTCAGCAGGCTGCGCGAGTGCATCACGATACCAGTGGCGCACTCGCGGCCGCCCAGGACGATCGGGGCGCCGTCCAGCCCACGGTCGATCGCGTAGGTCCAGCGCTTGCCCAGCAGCGGCTCATGCTCATAGCGCGCCGGCCGCAGTCGAGAAAGAAAGACCACGTCGCCGCCGGCCAGCTCGATGCGTTCGATCCCCGCCCACGCCAGACCCAGGTCCGCGGCGAGGCTCGACCGCAACCGCACGCCGCGGGCATCGGCACTGCTCAACGCGCCCGCGAAGACCTGTCCGTCGCGCGCGTGGATGCGCACGCTGGAACCGCGCGGCGCAGGCGGAGCAAAGCGCACCGCTGCCAACTTGCCCCACGCGATCGCAAGCTGCTTGTCGCCGCGCTCAAAGACCAGGTGCGCAGAAGTCAAGCCACGCACGGCGCCGCGCACCGCGAGCGAATCGCCGCCGTCGCGCCGGACGTAGGCCACGTCGTCACGGCCTGAATCCCCATCGGCCCATTCAGGCGGTTCCGGCTGCCCGGCGGCGCGCATCCACAGCAAGGCATCGAGCGAGATGGATACGTGTTGGCCGTCGACGAGTGAGACTCTGCCGGCCCGACCATCCGCCTCGACCAGCCGACCGGCAAACCGCGAGCCGTCGGCGGTCGCGAACCACCAATCGGCGCCGCCTGGGGGGCTGGCGGGCGTGGAAGTCGCGCCCGGTGCAATCGGCCGCACCTCCAGCAGCGCGCTCCAGGCCAGCGTCACGCGGCCTTCAGGCGTCTCTAGCCGTAACTCCGGCCACGCTTCCAGCAGCTCTCCGCGGAGCGCCTCTCCATCGCTGCGCAGCGCCTCGACGCGCACCTGCGCCGGCGACAGCGCCGGCCACAACGCGAGCAGCGCCAGCGGTAGGCGGATGGGACGCATCAGGGCGTCCTTTCTTCCGCCAGCGACCGGTAGTACTGCTCCACCAGTTGCCGATAGCGCGACGGAAACCGCTCGCGAATCGTCTGCAATATCCGCTCGCGCTCCGCCGGCGGCAACTTGCCCCACATTTCGCCCGGCTCAACCGCGGCCGCACGATGCAACTCGCCGACCTGGCCGGCTCCCTCCGGAGCGGCGGATTCCTCGCGGGGCGTCATCGGTCCGGTATCCTGGCC
>CAYOHG010000462.1:2629-3208 GCA_964403685.1 uncultured Planctomycetales bacterium | reverse complement strand
CAGACACAGCCGGGGCGGCGGTGCGCCAGCAATGGGCGGCCGCTACGTCTTCTGTAGATTCTCCGCGTCCGCCGTGAACACGACCATGCTGCCGGCCTGGTCTTTGGCCTGGACCTTCACGCGCCCGAGGTTGCGCAGCTTGTCGCGTTGGGCCTCGTTGGAGATGTAGACCACTTCGGCGCTGATCCGCCGGTCGCCGCGGAAGAACAACTGCTGCAAACGTCGCTTGACGGACGTAGAAGTCCGGCCACCGTCGTCGTCCCAGTCGGACCATTCGGGTACGGCGCCCGACTCGACCACCTTCACGCGCGTTCCAGCCGCCATGAATTTTGTCTGCAACATGCCCATGCAGCGCATCCTCCGGGCGGCAGCATCGCCGCGACCATTCGTCCAGCTACGCCAAAGGGACCACCGGCTCGACGGGCAGGTTGGTCGACCCGTCGCTCGCTCGCCCGGCTTGGGGTGATTCTAGCAGCCGCTCGGTTTCGCTCAAGGGCAAGTTACAATTCCTCCGGTCGTTCGAGGCCGCGCGGACCGCCGTTCGCCTCGCCGCGCGGGACACCGCCGCGGCCGGCCGCG
>CAYOHG010000462.1:0-2619 GCA_964403685.1 uncultured Planctomycetales bacterium | reverse complement strand
CCAGGCCCTGGCCGCGGTGCTCGGTGGGACCCAGTCCCTCCACACGAACTCCAAGGACGAAGCCCTGGCTCTGCCCACGGAAGAGGCCGCCCTCGTGGCGCTGAGGACGCAGCAGGTGATCGGCTACGAGAGCGGGACCGCGGACACCGCCGCGGCCGGCCGCGGTCGAAAGCCGGGAACCGCATGGCACGCATCCGCAGAAGATGGCGCTGGCTGATCCGCGCGACGCTGGCCCTGCTGGCCGTCGCCGCGGGTTCCTATGCGTACCTGACCCGCCCGGCGGCGCTGGAAGCGGCTGTGGACCGCGCACTCGCGGTCGCCGGCCTTGAAATCGCCGGCACCCGCGCGGTCAGTTATTCCCCGTTTGCGGGCCTTACCCTCACCGACGTCACGCTGCGCCCGATCGGGACAGGCGGCGCAGCCGATTCGCACGACACGGACATCTTGATTGCGCGAGTCCGCGTGCGCGTCAGCCCGCTGAGCCTGGTGCGCGGGGGGATGGCCGCGCAGCGGATCGAACTCGACAACCCGCAATTGCGTTTGACCCGCGCGACGCTGACGCGGCAGGTCGACCGTTGGTTCGGCGGCGGCGCCAGCCCAGCCGCGCAACGGCACTGGCCCGTGGACCTCCCCGAACTGGTGATCCGCCGAGCCGACTTGCAGATCTGCGAAGGTGAGAATCGCGGTCCGCAGCTCGTGCGGCGTTGGATTCTCTCGGGGTCGGGCGGCACCTTCCGCGCTGACGCGGTAGCCCGCGGACCGACAGGCTACGAGCTCACGCTGGAGCAGGTCGCCGGCCCCGCGAGCGGCTCGACTTCCGGCCAGGCCGGCCCGTTTCTGGTACTGAGCATCACGCCGAAGCTGCTGCGCGCGTCCGTCGGGCTGATCGAGTTGGATACGCTCGCGGCGCTGGCGCCGGCCGACGCAGCGGCGCGCATGCGCCGGCTCGAATTGCAGGGACGCGTCCGCGCCGAGTTCGAAAGCAGTGACCGAGGCTTGCACCTGATGCGGATAGGGCTGGCGGACGTCGCCGGCGCGATCCCGTTTGAGGGGGCGGACTATCGCGGGCCCGCCTTTCTGAAACTATCGCAGGTCACCGGCACCGTCGAGGTTCGCCCCACTGCGATGCCGGTTACTGCACCCGCGAACTCCTGGGACGTGGCATTCGAAGTCCGTGGACGTGCCAACGAGGGCCAACTCAGCGTCTCCGCACAGATGCAGCAGGTGCACGCGCAAGCGCAGCCGGACGCGCCCGGCGCACAGGTCGGGTCGGACACCTGGCGCGCGATCGGCGGCACGCTCGCCGTTGAAGTCTCGGGTCTGCGCCTGCCGGAGCTTCCACGGCATGAAGCGTTCATCTGCGCGCCGCACATGCCGCCGGCGGTCCGCGAGTTCTTCCGCGACTACGTTCCCAGCGGGCAGATCCATGCGCAGGTCGCCGTGAACGTGGAGCGCGACTCGGCCGAGGCAGATTCCGCCTGGCGCGTGCGCTGGGCGGGATTCGCGGAACCGCTCGGCGCAAGCTGCCGATATCACCGCTTTCCGTACGACTTCGACGATGCGCGGGGCCGAGTTCGATTCTCCAACGACGGGATCGTAATTGAGGGCCTGACCGGCACGCACGGCTCCGGTCAGATCCGGATGCGCGGCCGGCTGGACAATTCGTTCAAGTGGACGGGCTTCGACCTGCACTTCGATGCCGTCAATGTGCCGCTCAATCAGGATCTGTTCGCCGCCCTGCCGGACACGCAGAAGCGCGTCTGGGCGAAGGCCGATCCGGTCGGCCTGACCGACCTGACGGTGCACTTGTCGCGGCCCAACGGCTCGCCGGAAACCGGGCCGGCCGAGCCGACGCTCGACATCGATGCCGAACTGCTGGCTGTGAACCTGACGCTGCCGGGTGCGCGCCGCATGACCCAGGCGCGCGGCCGGCTGACGGTTCGTGACGATCGCCTGCGGCTGCATGACCTGACCGGCTTTCTCGACGACGCCGCGGTGCAACTGAGCGGACCCATCGAACTGGCCGATGGCGGCGCGGACACTGGAGAGCGCGTGCGCGTGGAGGCCTGCAACTTTCCCGTGCATCACCAGACGACCTTGCGCGATGAGCAGAAACGCCCGGTCGGCGCGCTGCGTTTCGACGGCGTCGCCGATGTGTGGGGATCGGTCGACAGCGCCGGCTCGGGCATCGACGACCAGTTTGTGCTGCGTCTGCGAGACGGAGCGCTGTACGGATTCGCGGGAGCGCGCGGCTGGCGCGGGGCGCGCGGCTGGGTGTTCGCCGACGGCGCCGGCTACCGCGTGCTCGACTTTTCCGCCGGCCAGGAAGGCCGGAGAATCGCCGCCAGCGGCCGACTCTCCGGCACGCAGGAAGCGGCCGCACCGCTGGAAGTGGAGCTTGAAGTAACGGATTCGTCGCTTTCCGAGCTGCTGAACCAGATGGTGCCGCAGCGCTGGGGCAAGCTGCGGACGGCGCTGGGGCTGGATGGCGCCGGTCGCGTCCGGCTGTCGCTGAGCGAGTCGCCGGCCACTGGAATGGCCGCACGCATTGAGCTGCAAGCCGAGCGCATGGTGCCCACCGCCATGCTCTACGGGCGCGTCTGCGAGCACGTCGACATC
>CAYOHG010000461.1:0-3217 GCA_964403685.1 uncultured Planctomycetales bacterium | reverse complement strand
AACGGCTTCGGCGCGCTGACCTGGAAACCGCCGTCGGCGCGCTCCACCGTGCCGCTGGATTCCAGCCAGTCGCTGGCGCCGGTCGAGATCAGCACCGTTTCGGCGGCGGCAACCCGCTCCAGCAGTCGATCCAGGTTGTCGTGGGGCGTCGTCATGCGATCACCGTGGCTCGGAGGCGCGGCCTCCAAAGGACTGGACGATCTCGGGCGACAGATGCTTCAACTGCTCCAGTAACTTCCGCCGGGCATGGTACAGCCGGCTCATCACCGTCCCGATCGGAATCCCGAGCGCGTCGGCGATGTCGCCGTAGGTCATTTCTCCGGCGGCGTACATCGAAAAGACGGCCCGCTGGTCGGCGGGCAGCTTTTCCAGGGCCCGGTTCAGCACGTCGGCCAACTCCCGGCGCTCCAGCCCGGTTTCCGGCGGCGACAGGCCGCGATCCGCCACCTGCCGCGGTTCGCCTTCGTCGTCGTCGCTGTCCAGTGAGACAGCCAGCCTTACACGCCGCGACCGCAGCAGATCCAGGCTGCGATTGCTGACGATCCGCAGCAGCCAGGTCTTGAACGAGGCCGGCGCGCCGGGGCCCAGCGCGTCGGGCCCGGCATCGGGCTGCTGACCTGTTTCGACTCCGCGGAAATCAGCCAGCCGCGCGAACGCCCGAATGAAGCCATCCTGAACGGCATCCAGCGCGTCCTCGTTTCGCCCGGTAATCCGCAGGGCAACGGCGTAGGCCGGCTCGCGATACCGCTCGAAGAGCTGCTGCTGGGCGTTCGGGTCGCCGCCCGCTGCCGCCCGCACGAGACGGAATTCCAATGGATCGACGTTGGAGTTGGCGGCGTTATTCACGCGGGTTCCGTTTTTTTGCTGGATCAGAGGATAGCCGGAGTTGAAGGTCGTTTCTCGGGCCGCGATTGAATAGCGGCGCGTATCGCTGCGTCGGTGCCTTCGACCTGCGGAGAGTTGCCGCGGGTTCGGCGACGCGGGCGTCGGCCGTGCGTTAAGGCTAGCTCCAGAAAGATGTTGCGGTTGCCCGGCCGCCTTGGAGAGAGTGTCATGAAACCGTTCCTCGCCAGCCTGATCGGCTTGTCGCTGGTGGCGGGTCCGGCCCTGGCCGGCACCGCTACGGCGTCATCCACCGCCACGAATGGCGGCAGCGCGACCGCCACCGCCGTCGCGGTTGGCAACGCGAATTCGACCGCGATCGCGGGAGCAACCAACGGCGGGCGGGCAACCGCCAACAGCTTCGCCCGCGGGACGGGGAACGCCTTCGCCGACAGCCGGGCAGTGGCGGCGGCCGACCGTGGCGTGGCCCGGGCGAACTCGAACGCCATCGCTGAGGGACTGTGGGGCGGCAGCGCCATCGCCGACAGCGAGAGCATCGCCGCGACCGTCGGCGGCGTCGCGATCAGTAACAGCGATGCGCTGGCGACCGGATTGACCTACGGCTCGGCTTTCAGCGGCTCGACCGCGACGGCGGTGAGCGAGTTCGGCACCGCGCTGAGCGACAGTAGCGCTGCTGCGCTTGGGACCGTGGGCGGCGACGCGCGCAGCGCGAGTGAATCGATCGGCGACGCCCGCTTCGGGTTAGCCGACAGTCGCTCGCGGGCGGATTCGGTCGCGACGCTGCGCGGACGCGCGGATTCCGACGGCCGCGAGGTCACGGTTGTGCACCGCCAGCTTTCGCTGGCGCCGTCGGTGCACGTGCAGAGCCGCGCGATCAAGCTGCGCGACGGGGCCCGTCGGCTGGTGTACGTCGGCGTGCGGCCGTAATGCCGCGCGGCCAACCACGCACACGGACAGCGGAGTTGTAGCGACGGTGGCGGCGAAGCGGGAGGCTCGCCGCCGCCGGCATTTTTTCTGGCGCTCGCGGCGGCGGGCGACCCGCGGCGGAAATCAGTCGCGATTCGACCCGCCACACGCGTCGGTCGTTGAATAGCCGCACGGCCGCGCTCGTCGAAGTGCTACGAAGGAGTGAACGCCATGAAACGTTTTCGAATCGCGTCGGTCTGTGCAGTGCTGATAAGCTGGAGCGTTGCGGTCCAGGCCGCCGAGTCGGCCACGTCAGCCGGTGCCGCGAGTCACGGCGGGCGCAGCGGCTCGGCGAGCGCCACCGCGCAATACGAAGGCGACGTTGGATTCGCGCGGACGAACACGGAAAGCGGCCGCATGAACGCGTCGCGGGCGATCGCGGTCGGCGTCGATGAGGACGGTCTGTCGCTGTCCATCAGTCAGGCCATCGCACCGCGCTTCGGTCCCGCCATCGCGACCAACTTCAACCTGGCGATCGACAGCGACGGCGACGTCTCGGCCAGCCGCGGCGTCGCGATTGCCGAGGGCTCGACCCAGCGTGACGTGACCGCCGGCGGAGCCAGCCGCAACGACGGCGGCGCCAGCAGCACCGCCCGCGGGTCGAGCGGTTCGGGCGGCCGGGTGCGGGTGCACTCGGAGGCGCACGACAGACCGGCGCCGCACGGGACGATTCGAATCTTCCGGCCCGGCGAGCTGGACCGCACGGTCGCCGTTCGAACCGTTGTGACCGACGATGTACGGCGGGTGCGAATCGTGCGGCGGTAGTGCAGAAAAACGCGGGCAGGGCGAGCAGGGGCGCAGCGGCCGCGAACGGCGCTGCGTCCTTCGCATGGACGGTCCGTCGGCGGCGGGCGGTGTATAGTTTCCAGCGTGGTCGCGTATCAACTCTCCAACACGATTCCGTCGGCGGCGATGCAGGCCGCGCGCCGAGCGGCGCCGCGCGAAGCGTGCGGCCTGCTGCTCGGGAATCGCGCGCACGTTCGGCTGCTGGTCGAAGTGCGGAATCGGGCGGCCCGCGCGGGTGAGTTCGAGCTGGATGCCCTGGACGCCGCGGCGGCCGAGCGCGCGGCGCGGGGCGCAGGGCTTGAGCTGCTGGGTTACTTCCACTCGCACCCCCTTGGCGACGCGACCCCGTCCGCGCTCGACCGGGCCGCAGACGCATTCCCCGGCTGCGGTCCGCGGCTGCACCTGATCGTCACACCGGCCGGTCGCTGGCGGCTGTACTGCGTGCGCCGGGAGGGCTGGGAATCGCTGGTGCCGAGCCTCGTCGACGGTGAGGCGTCGCTCGCGACCACATTGATCGCAGCGCATGGCTGACCGACGGACCTTCGATCCGGCGCGCATGCGCCCGCCCCCGGCGCGGCCGGCCGCGGCGCGCGGCGCTGATCCGCACGGGCCGGCGCTGTTG
>CAYOHG010000460.1:0-3218 GCA_964403685.1 uncultured Planctomycetales bacterium | reverse complement strand
CGGCTGTGCTCCAGGCGTCGCGAGAAAGACACAGCCGAGGGCGGCTGTGCTCCAGAAGCGCGTTGACCCGCGCCGTCAAACGCGCTGCCCGTCCGCACGACGCTGGTCCGCCGCGCGAGGTGGCGCGGGCATCCTGCCCGCGAGTCACTCACGTAGGCGTACTTCGACACGACATCCTCGGCGTCGGTCGCGCGCTTGACGGCGGTGCGTCTGCGAGCGATGTGCACTTTCGACACGACATCCACGGTGCCGGCCTGATGTGCGGGTCGTTCGCGGCGCGCCGAAGCCTCAATCCGGCTCACAGCCATATCAGCCGCGCGCAGCACGGTCAGTGCTGCAGCGCCCGCGCTGTAACGCCGTTCACGCGGCGATGCATGGTCCCGCCCGAGTCAGCGCGGGCATCCTGCCGGCCAAGCCAGCACGGATTGTACCCCCCGTCGCGGCTGGCTTCGTCGCCATGCAGCAAGTGAGCCAGCCATCGCAAATCCCTTAGGATATATGGTCCAGGGGTGCCTTGGTGCGGCCCAACCGCTGGCTGTGCGCGCGGTGTTCGCTGCGCGGGCCGGCCGAAGCCCGCGAGGGCGGGGCTCGTCGGGACCGGGCCGACGGTCCTTGGGTGCTGGTCGGGCGCGACTCGACAGCGAGAGGGCAATGGCATCCAGGCTTTCGCGCGTAGGAGGAGCTGATCGACGACGGGTGGGGCCGGCCGAGCCATTCGCGGCGGCACGCTCCGCGATCGGGCCGATCTTCAGATGGAAATCCTTGCGGGCGTACTTACAGCCGTCGCATCCCGGTGCGAGCGACTGGCGGACGCTCTGCCGACCTTCCTGGGATTATGCACCAGGTTCCGCCGAGTACGGCAACGGTTGAATGCAGCACCGCTGCTAACCCCGCAGTGACTGTACGCCAGGGGCCGCCGATGCAAACCGTCCAATCTCCCGCCGCTTGCGTCGCCGGTCTTGCGTGGCTGCTCCACCGCCAATGTAGAGCGAGATGCGCGTTGTTTCATGCAGCGATCCAAGCGCTCCGGAGTCCGGTCGGGCGCCAGTTAGGCCCGGCTGGCCTCCCAGTTGGTCACATGCCACCGGGGGCGCGATTGACAGCCGACGCTGCGCGACTTTAGGCTGACCGCACGAATACGGAGATTCGACATGTCTCAGCCAAATTCGCGCCTCGGTAAGGGACTTAGCGCGCTGATTCGCCCGAGCGCGAACCGATTGAGTCGAGCGGGCGGCGACTCGGACGCGGAAAACGCGGGCCGCAGCGATTGGTCCGATAGCGAGGCCGGTGCGCAGATCGCATCGCCAACTAGTTCAGCGAAGCCTTTCGGCAGCGGTCCTGGTTCCTCGCCGCAGGTTCGACTGATTCGTTGCGACGTTGTTCGCCCGAATCCCCGGCAGCCGCGGACGGCGTTTGATGAGCAGCGGCTCGCCGAGTTGGCGGAGTCGATCCGCGTGTCCGGGGTGATTCAGCCGATCCTCGTGCGCCCTGCTGGGGACGGCGAGTACGAGCTGATAGCGGGTGAACGGCGGCTTCGAGCCGCGAAACTGGCGGGCGTTGAGAACGTGCCGGCGATAGTCCGCGAGCTGAGCGACGCGGAATCGCTGGAACATGCGCTGGTCGAAAACCTCCAGCGTGAAGACCTCGGACCGCTCGAGCGGGCGAGTGCCTATCAGCAGTATTTGGACACGTATCGCGTGACCCCCGAACAGCTCGCCGCGCGGCTCGGGGAAAGCCGGTCGAACGTGGTGAACTACATCCGCCTGTTGCGGCTGGGGCCTGAGATTCGTGCCATGCTTGATCGCGGCGAGCTGAGCATGGGGCATGCGCGGGCTCTGGCCGGGCTGGCTGACGCCAGGCGGCAGGCTGCGTTGGCCGGGCTGGCGGTGCGCAGGAATCTCTCCGTTCGGCAGGTCGAAGCGATGGCCCAGCGCGCAGCCGGCCTGGTAGGTGACGATCCGCGCGTGGCAGAGCCGACGGCGGGCGTGGATCGGCATCTTGAGCAGGTTGCCGGGGAGTTCAGCCGGGCGCTGGGGGTTCCTGTCGAGCTGATGGCAGGCCGGCGGAGGAATTCGGGGCGGATCATCATTCGGTACAACTCCCTGGAGCAGTTTGAGTTGATTTCGGAGCGGCTAGGCGTTCCGACGCGGCTGGACTAGTTCGATTGCCATTCGCCAAGGTGGCTGCGCGAACGCTCGGTTCCATTTGTGGACGGCTCTACCACCCGGCTTGGCAAGGTCGCCGACGAATCCTCAATCTCAGCAGGACACTGGGTGCTGGATGCGGACACTGTTTCACGTGAAACCGCTCGAAGTGGCAGAGGCAAACGCGGCGACGCCTTGCAGACGGATCGCAGGCCAGCATTCCTGAACTTC
Organism: uncultured Planctomycetales bacterium; assembly: GCA_964403685.1. Taxonomy (GTDB): domain Bacteria; phylum Planctomycetota; class Phycisphaerae; order UBA1845; family Fen-1342; genus CAYOHG01. The sequence goes on along the minus strand of CAYOHG010000460.1, from coordinate 843 downwards.
GGCGCATTTCGGCGATCGCGTCGCCTTTCGGCGTGCCAAGGCAGCCAGTGCCCGGCTGCAAAAGGGTTCGCCCGCATCACGCCCAAATACCCTTTGGACGCCCTAGGTGCTTTCCGGCCACGCGCGGCGACTCCTCGCAGCAAGACTTAGGTGTGCCCTTACCGCCAACCCCCTCGGCCGACCGCCACCGGCCGCAATGCGCTGCTTTTCCGTTCACGGCTCGGCGGCTTGCGCGCGCACGTCCCAGACTTGCCGCGAATGCGATTCCAGCCAGAATTCCGCGACAAACCCGGCCCAACCATACCATTCGGGTAAAACCCGACCCGCCACGTCTGCCGATGCGTTAGGGGTAGTAGACGCGTGGAGTGCGCCCTGTGCCGCCCCGACCATTCGAGTCCATTGCGCCGCTGTCGGCGGAGCTCGAGCAGCGCCTGGCGGCCCGATCCGAATTGCGCTACGTCGTGGCCGCTGATGCCCGGGTCGTCGCCTACGCCAAGCACCGCTGGGACCAATCCGCCGTCACCCACGGCGTTCCGGCCTTGGCTGATCCGAGCCGCATACTTGGCAAAGTCCTATGGGCGTTTCTGTCTGGGGCCGAGGTCCTCGCGGCGCACCGCGGATTCGCCGCCGTGCTGCTCAACGGCCTGCGCGAGCGCATCAGTGTTCCGTTTTACACCTGCGGACCGGCCAGCCACGCCGACGCCCGACTCACAATCGCGCCGGCGAGGCTCGGCGACGGCGCGGCCGCTCTGGAATACTGGGTTCAAGAAGTGTCCATTCCAGAAGTGCCCTCGCCCCGCCGCATGTTGGATGCACACGCGGCGGGATCGCTGGATGCTGTGC
>CAYOHG010000459.1:0-3226 GCA_964403685.1 uncultured Planctomycetales bacterium | reverse complement strand
TCACGCCGGGGCGCGATTGAGCCAGCACGGCGGCGGCGATCTCGGCCAGGTCGGTCCGCAGGAAGGGCTCGCCGCCGCTGAGGCGGACGACGTCGAGCCGGCCGATCTTGCCGAAGACGGTGGCAACCTGGTCGGGCGTCAGCTCGCTGCCGGGCTTGACCCGCCAGGAGTCGCACATCTGGCAGCGCGCGTTGCAGCGGTAGCAGACCAGGTACGTGCACCACGACGGGCGCGGCACGCCGCCCAGGCGGTTGGTGAGGATCGACAGCGCCAGGGAGGCGGGCCGCATGGGCCGAATCGTAGCGGGGGCAGGCCGCTCAATCGAACGCGCTGTCGTCGGGGCTACGGGAACTCCACCGTCAAACGAAGTGTCGTGGTCAGGGGCGCACTCGCACCGGGGTAGCCCTGGTCGTCGGCGAATCTCCGCATTGCACCGGGCGGGCCGCTTCGTCGAACAACCCGGCAAGCGGCCCGTGGTGGTTCCCCGGCAATCAAGCAAGCGCGCTAGGTTCCGATGCCGAAGCGGACCAGCAGCAGCGACAGGTCGGTCAGGTTCACGCAGCCGCTGGCATCGAAGTCGGCATCCGGGTCGAACCCAGGATCGTTGGTGCACAACCCAAACGTGATCAGCAGCGCCGAAAGGTCGAGCAGGTCGACGTCACCATCGTCGTCCAGGTCACCGATCGGCTGCAACACGATCGGATCGCTGGGGAACGGGCCGCAGGAGTCGATTACCCAGACTTCATACAGGCCGTAGTCGGCGGCACTGACCGGGTCGATGCTGAGAGTGTCGTCGGTCGCGCCGCTGATGTTCCCGCCGTCGACGAGGGCCACGCCGTCCTTGTACCACTGGTAGCTGAGCGTGCCGTCGCCGGTTGCCACGACGTGAAAGACCGCCGGCAGGCCGAAGTCGACAACTTGTCCGACCGGCTGCTGGCTGATCACGACGGTGGTCGAACCGTAGAAGACCGTGCCGGGTTGGCCGGCCTGCCAGCCCGCGCCAGCGAGGGCCGTGACCTGCGCGCCAGGCATGAGCACGTCGCAGCAGTAGATGGCGATGCGACCGCCGCCGCCACCGCCGCCGCCCGTGGTGCCACCGTTGCCGCCGTTAGCGCTGATGGTGCCCGCGCCGGCCAGAGATCCGGCTTCGATCCAGATGCTGCCGCCCGCGCCGCCCCCGCCGGATTCGGAACCAGCGGTCGTGCCGTTGGTGCCGTTGGCGCGGAGCGCGCCGTCGACGGTGAGGGCTCCACCGACGTTGATTCGGACGGCGCCGCCGCCGGCGCCGCCCGGTGCGTGGAGGCCGTCCTGGTCGCTGCCGCCGCCGCTGCCGAGCGTGATCGGGCGTGCCTTCAAGCCGTAGGCGAAGCCGCCGGCGCCGCCGGCGCTGCTGTTGCCGCCGTTGCCGCCGTGGCCGGCACCGGAGCCGTCGTCGGCCCCATTCGCGCCGGCCCCAGGCCCGGTCGCGCGGGGGAAGCCGCAACCGTTCAGATCCAGCGTGCCGCCGGCGCTGATCAGGATAGAGGCTGAAACGTCCAGGACGAGGCCGTCCTGGCTGGCGATGTGTCGCAGAACGCCGCCGGGACCGATCAGCAAGTCGTCCAGGTTCAAGGTGGTGTCGCCGGCGATTTCGAAGATCGCGCCAGCGGTGGTCTCGACCGAGTCGTAGGCGACAACCGGCCCTGCGCCGGGGATGTCGGTGCGCTCGCCGGCGGAACCGCCGTTGTCGATCCGCAGATCGCCGAGCGAGTTCGCCGGTCCGTGCGTGTAAACCGTGCCGGCGCCGCCGCGAACGTATCCGGTGCCGCCGTGGGCGCTGACAGTTCCCGTGTGCGTGAAGGTGTCGTATAGAAGGGCGATACGACCGCCGCCGCCACCACCGGCCAGCAGATCACCTGCGTTGCCGCCGTTGGCTGTAATCGGTCCGGCCCCGGCCATCGTCCCAGCCTCGATCCAGAGGCTGCCGCCGGAGCCGCCGCCGCTGGATTCCGTGGAGCCGCCGACCGTTCCATTTCCTCCGTTGGCGCTGATGGAGCCCGCGACGGCCAGCGTGCCGGTGGCGATCAGGTGAATCGCACCGCCGCCGGCGCCACCCAGGGCGTTGTAGCCGTCATCGTCGCCCGCGCCGCCGCTTCCGAGCTCAAAAGGCGCATTCACGACTCCATAGGTCGCGCCGCCGGCCCCGGCCGCGTTGGATACACCGCCGTAGCCGCCGTAGCCGCCGCCTCCGCCGCGGCTGGAGGTAAGACCACCGGCCCCTGGGCCCGAATGCGGACCGTGTCCGCGCGCGGAGACGTCGAGCCGACCGTTAGCGGCGATGGTTACGTCGGTTGCGTGGATGGTGAGCCGCGAGTCCAGTGCGCGGTGCGTGAGCGTACCACCGTCCGCGATCAGCAGAATCGTGGCAACCAAGTCGATCTCGCCGCTGAGTTCAAGCGTGGCGCCATTTGCGATCTCCAGCGACGCGAAGGCCGGAAAGACGACCGGCAAATCGGTGCTCGCACCGCTGTTGCCGGCGTTGTCGAGGAGCAGGTTGCCGGTGCTCGCCGCGGAAGGCATTCGAAACACCGTCCCCGCGCCGCCGTCTTGATATCCGCTGGCTCCGACGGCGCTGACCGCGCCGGAATGCGTGTTGCCCGTGTAATGCAGGGCGATGCGTCCGCCGCCGCCGCCGCCGGCGCGGGTGTCACCGGGCAGTCCGCCGTTCGCCTCGATCGATCCCGTGCCGGCGAGGATCCCGGCTTGAATGTAGATGCTGCCGCCGGATCCGCCGGAGCCGACCTCCGATCCGACGATCGCGCCGTTCCCGCCGTTGGAGCGAATGGCGCCCGCGACGGTCAGAGTTCCGCTCACGACGAGGTGAATCGCGCCGCCGCCGGCGCCGCCGAGCGCGTTGAAGCCGTCACTGTCGCCAGCACCGCCGCTGCCGAGGTCGAGCGGCGCGTCAATGGAACCGTAGATTCCACCGCCCAGGGCGCCGGTGTCGGCGGTTCCGCCGAAACCCCCGTATCCACCCGCGCCGCCGCGCGATGGATCGAGTTGTCCCGCGCCGGGGCCGCGGTGTGGTCCGTAGCCGCGGGCGCTGACGTCGATTGCACTGGCCGGATCGACCAGCGCGTCGCCCGCGATGGCGAGATCCATCGCGTAGGTTGGCGTGTCGAGGTTGGCCGTGTGCGTAACAACGCCGCCGTTAAGAACCTGAAGGCTGGCGAATGCGTGGGTGCCG
>CAYOHG010000458.1:0-3242 GCA_964403685.1 uncultured Planctomycetales bacterium | reverse complement strand
ACGGTCCGGACGGTCGCGGCCCGTTGGATATTCAACAAGTGCAGCGGCGAGGAACGCGCGAAGCTGCTTCGCGGCGCCGCGTTCGCCGGGCTGCCACGCGCCCCGCAATCCCCCCGCCCAATCGATGCGCGGCTCCAGCGCGAGCGCGTCAAGCGTTAGAGAAGCGGGCCAGGCCGGCGGTGCGGGTATCCACCCTGGCGCCGCAGTCGGCGCCGGAGGCTCGGGCAGTTTCAGGCACGCGCGCCAATACGCTGTGAAGACCTGGTATGGACGGCCTTGCTGGTTCTTGACCTCCTCTGGCTCAAAAAGCTGTGCCCCGTTGAAGGTTTCGATGCCCACTCCGTCCGCCCGCAGCGTGGACTCGACGCGGCGGTCGCGCTGACCCACGTGCGGCTCCGATCGTCGGTTCCAATACACGTTGGTCGCGCCCGTTTCGTCGATTAGACCGCGCAGGGTGGAAAGGCTGGGTCCACGTTTGACGATTAACCTTGAACCCCGGCGCTCAAGTGCGTTGGCCAATTCGACAAGCGATTGATGCAGCCACCAGCGTGAAGCACCACCCGCCGGCCATGCACCTTCTTCATCGGGCGCCCAGATAAACACCGGCAGGACCGGCCCGCCGCGTCTGACCGCCGCAGTGAGGGCCGGATTGTCAGCGACGCGCAGGTCGCGGCGAAACCAGACGATGGATGCTCGTTGTTGTGTCATCAAGAGCGGTCAGCCGATCGTTCAGGCGGCATCCTACTTCCACACGAAGGCCGAGATTCCACCCGCCATGACCACGCTGATCTTAACGCGCGCGTGCGGGCCGAGGCATTGCATGCACAGCTCACGCACCTTCAGAACTCAGGTTCGGCGGGGAACAGCAAGTCCCGATTCGCCAGAAGTTCGTCGCACGTGTCGAGGTCATCTGAGACCGGGATCAGAATGATCGGATTCAGGCCAGGATCGCGCCGCTGGAGCGGGTTGTTGGGAGTGTCGAGAATCGAAAGCGATGCGCCAATCACGAGCTGTTCCGAGTCGTCGATGACGCTGCCCCGCAAACTACCATCTGCGTAAAGCGTCATCTCGTTTGCGAATATCTCGCGACGAGCAATGTAAATTTCACCTTCGACGCACCCAAACAGCTTCACGACCACCGTCACCCCAGGCTTTCCGTCGCTGTCATCGTCCCTCAACAGGGAATCGTTGCGGTCCATGGAAAGGGGCACGCTCGGATCGCCGTCGATGCCGTTGAGCGTCGGCGTCGCAGGACGCCAGAGCTTCCACACGCCATCTTCCTCATACACCTCGACGATTGCACCAGGGGGCTGAATGGCCTGTGTGGCAGCATCCGAGAAGATCGTATCGAAGTTCTGATTGGCGATGTACTCCGCACGGCAGAAGCGGTCGTACGCAACAAGCTCCCCGTCCTCGATGACCAGGTCCGTGAAGCCATACGAAACGATGAATGTGGACAACGGGCCATTGGCCGTCTCGCCTTCGTAGGCGACGATGTCGTAGTGAGCGTAGTGACCCGCCATGGCGGTTATAGCCTCTTCTCTGCTGGCGGGTGCCTTCCAGTTCGGATCGTTAATGGGGTGTTCATACAGCGGGCTTTCCGGCCATGGCTGCGGAATCGAGCAGCCACAGAGAGCAAGGCCACCGGCAGCCACGACGGTAATGGTCACGTTGAGAACACTTGAAGCCAACATTCCGAGATCTCCTGCTTCACACTACCCGGCGGGATCACCGGCCTATTCCTGTTCGGATTGGGGCGCCCGCAGGCCCGAAGAGCGGCCAGAACTACTTTCACGCGATGCTTGCTGGTCGCGGTACGCGCATGCCGATCGCGAGGCCGGTCATGGGCGAAGCGTCATCAATGAACTTACCTCCGTCTACTTCCACACGAACGCCGTGATGCCGCGCAGATCGCGCACGAGCACCATGTCGCCGCAAACGGCTAGATGTGCCCAGGATTCGGCGCTGGCGACTTCCTTTCGATCAAGCAACCGAAACTTCCGGGGATCGGCCGCGATAAGGAGCAGTTCGCCGCGCTGATCTAAGGCGAGGATGCGGTCGCGATTTGCAACCATGCTCCAGTACTCGCCGAACGGGCTGGTCCGCCAAGTCTCGTTTCCCGTCTTTAGGTCAATGCAGCACGCGCGCCGGTTACCAAGGTGCAAGTAGGCGTAATCGTCGATAATCACCGGCGATGACATGTAGCCCTGCGCCTTGGCGCTCCAGGCCTCGCTGACGCGCAGCGCGGAGTCGTGCTTCTCGACGCGATAGAAGAACGTCTTGTTCTGGTAGCTGCTGGTGAAGACCCCATCATCAAAAACGCTCGGCGTGAGGATGTTCATGCCGCGAAATGACGGCACCACTTGCGACCAGAGCACGTCGCCCGTGTCAGGAGCGACGCCGGCGAGCTTTTCGCGCATCTGCACCACAAGCTGCGGCACGCCCTGAATCGTCGCCGCAACCGGAGACGAGAACGCGCTGTCCATTCCGCCGCCGTCGATCAGTGTCCGCCAAATGACTTCGCCGGTGCGCTTGTTCAGCTTGACGAACCCGCCGCCAGCCTGAACATAGACGTGCTCGCCAATCACGAGCGGCGAGCAAACGAAGCCGAACGACGGCGCCGGCGTACCCAGCCTCGCCGCAAAATCGACCCGCCAGCGTTCGGCGCCGGTCTCGATGTTCAGGCAAACCAAAACGTCGCGCATTCCGGCCACAAAAAGCGACTCGCCGTCGCACGCCGGCGTGGCCCGAATCCAGTCGCCGTTCTTCTTCGCGAAGAAGGGGACGCTCAGCGCGCCGCTCCATTTGGCCCGCCACAACTCGCGACCGGTGGCGCGGTCCAGTGTCCGCACAACCTCATCCGTCTTGGCCTCCGTCTCCGTGACGAAGACGCGCTTGCCCCACACGATCGGGCCGCTATAGCCTGGCCCAAGGTCGACGCGCCACTCCCGGGCCAGTTTTGCCAGATCGTTCGGCCAGGGCGGCGCATTCGCAACCCGGGAATCGCGCGAAGGCCCGCGCCACTGCGGCCACGAATCGCCCTCCGGGTCGCCGCCGTAAGCCCGCGACGCCGCGAAAAGCACAATTACCGCGATGATGCGCGGCATGAGACGCACGGCCACGGGTGCTGTGAGCCTCGATTTCATGGGACGAATCAGGGCGATTCCTCCGATAACTGCGGCGTCAAATCCAGTCGCTGTGGATCGTAACCCTTCTCGGGCAATCGCTGGAGAATCCGGTCG
>CAYOHG010000457.1:0-3253 GCA_964403685.1 uncultured Planctomycetales bacterium | reverse complement strand
TTCCAGGCCCGTGGCAGCGGCCAGAGCCCCGACAGCCCCGACGCCACCCAGGCGATCGACGATTTCGAGTTCGAGCGCATCTCGCTCGAGGAGCGGATCCTGCCGCCCGAGGCTGATTTCGACGTCATCTTGATCGACGCGCTGGACGGTAACGACGAGGTTTACGTCGGACCCACCGTGCAGCGCACGGTCTGGATCGATGCCGGCGCGGGCGACGACAAGGTCGTCATCTCCAGCGGCAACTCGATCCTGGTGGACAAGGCCGAGATCGGCAAGCGCAATGACCTGCCGGCCTTTGCGACTGTGGTGGCCGACGATCTGTCGGCGGTGGCACCCGTGCTCACCGCCAGCCGGACGCTCGAAGGCCTCACGATCGACAACCCGGGGGACGTGGACTGGTTCCGCTTCACGCTCGCAGCTCAGGCAGCGGCCGACGCCGCCATCGAGCTTGCCAGTGCCTCCGATCTGGATGGCCTGGCGATGGAGCTGTATAGCGTCGGGCCGGACGGCAACCCGGATCTGGTGGACGAGGCACAGCTCGCGTTCTCCGAGGACGCGACCGAAGCCGCCCACGACACCCCGGCGACCGCCTACGAGCTGAAGGACGAGAATGCCATCTATAGCCTGAGCCGGGTCCGCGGGCTGTCGATTCACAACGACACAGACCAGGACTTCTTCAGCTTCGAGCTGACCGCCGAGGGCCAGGCGAACGACCGCATCGGGCTTCTCAAGTTCGACGCCGGCGACGAGTTGCGCATGGAGCTGCTCGACGAGGACGGCAATCTCATCGGAGCGTACCCGGACGCCGAGCTTGCTGCGCTCGCACGAACGCTGAGCCTGGACGGGCTGGCGGCGGGCAAGTACATCCTGAAGGTCTACTCGCTGAACGGTCCGGCTCGCTACGAGCTGGTGCCGCAAGTGGGCGTGACGGTGCCGCAGACCGACGACGAGGACGACCGCAAGTACATCGGCACGGCGGTGCTCGACCTCTCCGGCAAGCAGAACAGCCGGATCGACATCGGCGCCCTGGCGTTGCCGGCCGGCGAGTACCTGCTCAAGGTTTCTTCTCCGCGCAGCGTCCCGACCGAGTACGACCTCACCCTCCGTGTCGATGACGCCGCACCGGTGGTCGACAAGTTCACTTCCCGCACGGATGTCGTGCGCCGCGACGTGATCCTGGGCGGCAGCGGCAACGACGTGCTGATCGGTGGCGCCGGCGAAGACTGGATCCTGGGCCAGGCCGGCAACGACGTGCTGTCGGGCGGCTACGACCGCCAGGCCGAAGATCTGCTGATCGGCGGGGACGGCGACGACACGTTCCAGATCCTGCCCGATCTGCTGCCGTTCCTGAAAGGGACGACCGAGACCTACATCCCGCCTGCCGTCGATGTCCTGCAGGGCGGTGACGGCGACGACCGCGTACTGTACTGGGGCGGCGACTACGACAATCTGGGCCGGCCGGTGCCCGACGACGTCGCCATCCGCTGGAACCGGTTCCTGCACCGCTACGAGTTCACCGCACTCACCTGGGACACTGCCAACCAGCAATTCGTCCCCGACGGCGAAGCGGTGAGCGCGCTGGGCCGTGGCCCCACGCTGGGCGTATGGGATCCGCCAGGCGAGGGCGAGCCGGTAGCACCGGCGGTGTTCGAGCTGAGCCTGAACGGCGGGGACTACATCCAGGTCAGCGTCGCACCCGATGCCGGGAATGCGCCGGCCGCCGGAGGCGAGGGACTGGCCGACCTGGTCCAGGACATCCAGGCTGCGGTGGACAGCGCCCTCGCCCTGGCCGGGATCAACATCAAGGTCATCGTCGAATCCCCCAATGGGATCCTGCGCCTGGTCGCCCCGGGCGCGACGCTGCAGATGCGGGCCGCGGCCAGCGATCCGGCGGTCGTGCACTTGAAGTTCGCACCGCTGTCGAGCGGGCTGCCGATCTACCAGCAGAAGTTCGCGTTCTACCAGACCTACAGTGTCGAGCACACGGTGATCCATACCCGCGCCGGCGACGACGTCGTGCACGGCAACAGCGAGTTCATGTACCCCGGCGTGGAGAGCGAGTGGGGCATCGACCCGGGCGACTTCGAGCAGCGCGCGCTCATCTCCAACCTGGAGATCTACGGTGGCGACGGCGCCGACCGCCTGTACGGCGGCGCGGGCAACGACTACATCGACGGTGGCGATGGCGCCGACCTCATCATGGGCGGGGGCGGCGACGACCAGATCGAAGGCGGACCGGGCGCCGACCTGATCGCCGGCAACACCATTCTGGATCCCGATCGCTACGAGTTCAACACGGTGGCCGGCGTCTCCGGCCGCAACGACGTATTCAGCTTCGCGGGCACGCTGCCGCAGGAACGCGCGGGGACCACGCTCGATTTCCTCAACTTCCACATCGACGACAGCGACGACTGGTACGTCATCCCGGCGCCGGAAGCGATAGCGCAGTTCGGCGACACCGCCAAGGCCCTGCTCACCCGCGACATGGTCAGCGTCATCCCGATGGAGCAGACGGTCAGCGGCCTGATCGAGGTCCCGGGCGAGGAGTTCGTGTTCCACCTGTTCCCGGCGGAGGACACCGATCCGGGCGAGGGCGTGTCGCTGGTGCCGCGCGAGCGCTTCTCGGGCGTGCCCGACTACTACCTCCTGCACGTCGTGAACCTGCTGGAAGCGCAGCCGGGGACCCCGCGCGGACAGGCGCTCGACTTCAACGCCACCAAGACCGTCAGCGACGACGCGGATTACATCGAGGTCGGTGACCGCAGTTCGCTCAACATGCTCGAGCGCGTGACTTTCGAGGCATGGATCAAGCCCGAGGGCACAGGCTCGGGCGGGAGCGGCACCGGCTCCACCAGCGGTGGCGTGATTCTGCGCAAGAACGGCGAGTACGAGATCGTCCGGCGCGGCAACGGGCAGATCTTCGTCGGCCTGGCCAGCGGCCCGGCCACGATGAACTACATCGACAGCGGCATCAACGTCTCGAACGCCGGCCCGTGGACCCACATCGCCGTTAGCTTCGACCGCGGCGACGTGGCCATCTATGCCGACGGCGTGCTGAGGAAGGCGGTCAAGCACACGACCAGCACCATCGCCGACACCGGCGGGACGGAGAACTTCTTCATCGGCGGACGCCCGAATCCGACCGATCCGGATGCCGGCCAGACCTTCAACGGCATCATCGACGAGGTGCGGGTGTGGAACACCGCGCGCAGCGCGCTGGAGATCGGGCGCGACTACAACCGCGTGGTGGAGT
>CAYOHG010000456.1:0-3263 GCA_964403685.1 uncultured Planctomycetales bacterium | reverse complement strand
CGGGGCGGCGCGCAGCTTCCGCACCGCGCCGACGAAAGTAGCAACCCGTTGCGGATCGAGCGGGTTCGCCCAGTGGCCGTCGCGTTTGAACCACGAGCCGACGATGAAACCGCGCGCATGCGGCCACAGGTCAGCGAGCTGCCCCGGCGCCACGCCGGAACCCACCCATGCGGCTCGCCCGCAGGCCGCCTGGACGGCGCGCAGGTCGTTTGGCGCGACGGGTTCGCCGGTGGCCGCGCCGGTCACGATCAGTTCGTCAGCGCCGGCGAAAAGCGCGGCCCGCGCTGTCTGCGCGAGCGACACGTCGGCGGTTATGGCATGGCTGGCGTGCTTTTTCTTGACGTCGGCGAAGATCGCGATGGCCTCGGCCGCGATCTGCCGCCGATAACGCAGCAGCGGTCCGGCGGCCGCCGCGGGCATCAGCCCCTCGTCGGCCACGTGCGCGAAAACGAAATTCTCGACGCGCACGAAGTCGGCCTGCACGGCCTGCGCGACGGCCAGCGCTTCGGCGTTTGCGCCGGCCAGCACCTGCACTCCCAGGGGCAGCGCGCTGGCAGCCCGTACGGCGCAGCCTGCCGCGGTCATGCTGGCGACGATCTCGGGTCCGACGCCGCCGCGCAGATAGGGCACGTCATGCATGTTCTCGATCAGCAGTGCGTCGACTCCCGAGCCGGAAAGCGCCCGGGCCTCGTCGGCCGCGTGCGCGATGATGTCGGCGAGCGCAAGCCGGTGGCGCGGCGTTCCTGGCAGCGCCGGCACGTGGATCATGCCTACGATCGCGTGGTCGATCCGAGCTAGGCGCGGCTGGGCGGGATTCACGCAAGCGAATGTACGCCGGCGCCGCGGCTGCTGCCAGCCGGTGCGGCCCGCCGGCCCGGCCGCATGGCGGGCGCGGGGTAGCGCGGTTGCGCTACGCGCCGCCCCGTATGGCGGTTAGGCTCTCGCCCCCGGAAGGTCCGCAAGGAGTCGTTTGAATGCGCTGGATGGGCGTCATCGTCGTGCTCGCGGGTGTGCTCGTTTCCGCCGGGGCCTCCGACCGCAAAGGTCATGACCCGATGGAGCTGATTCCCGCTGACGCCCTGCTCTGCTGGCAGGGCCTGCCGCTGCCGGACGCCCAGTTCGGTGCCGCCGAGCAGCGCAGCACGGTCGAGACGTTCCTGCGAACCGCCATGCAGATTCTGTCGGCGAACCTCAAGCCGGCCGACCGTCTGGGCGTGCGGCTGCTGTCGGCGATCACGGTGGTGGGGCGCTACCCGTTCGCCTTGGCTCTGCTGGACGCGCGGGCCGTGCCGACCAGCAGCCAGCCGGAATCCAACGTCAAGGTCGATCAGCTCAAGCTGGCGCTGGTCATCGACGTGGACGGTCAGCCGGACGCATTCCGCCAGATTATCAACGGCATCCTTCAGGAGCAGGTCGACGCCGGCAGCGCCACGCTCGACGCGCGCGAAGCGGCGGGGTTCAAGTTTCAGGTGCTGACCGACAGGCGCCTGCCGGAGTGGTCGCACGTCGCCTGGGGTCAGATTGACGAGTATTTCGTGCTGACGCTCGGGCAGGAGGTCTGGCCGGGCATTGCGGCGGTTGCCGCCGGCCGCGCGCCGTCGGTCGCGACGGAGGAATGGACCGTCTTTACGCGTGCCCGCAGCCCGCAGCGGCCGCTGATGGAATTCGTCATCGCGGCCCGCGCGCTGCGTGAACGGCTGGATCCGTTCGTACACGGCCGGGCGACCGCGTTCTTCCGGGCCTGGACGGCCGAGGATGTCGATCGCGCGCACTGGCTGATCGGCTACCAGGAGCGGGCGCTGTTCTGCATCGCGTGGATGCGCAAGGGCGAAACGGTGCTGCGCCGCACCTTCGCCGACCCGGACAACCGCGACCCGACGCTGCTGGCGACGTTTCCGCAGGACACGCGCTACGCGATCTTCAACATCGAGGTCGATCGGTTTCTGCGGCGCATCTTCGCCGGCTACTACGCCACGCGCCCGCCGGAGGCCCGCGAGAAGGCGGTCGCGCTTTGGGAGAAGATCCAGGCTGAGAAAGGCTTCAACGCCGATCGTGACGTGCTGGCCCACCTGGGGCAGACGATTGTGATCCACAATCACCCGCCGCACCCCGCGAAGCTCCCGATCATGTTCACCTCGCTGATTGAGATTCGCGACGAGCCGGCCGTGGTCGCCCGCACGCTCGAGACGATGTGCGCGGCGTGGAAGCAGGGGATCGAGGATGCCGCCGACGAGCTGGGGCAGCGTCCGCCCACGACGCTCGAGCGTGACCCGGACGGCATCTGGTACCTGCAATTCGGCTTCGGGTTCATCAAGGGAATGGCCTGGACCTGCACCGACCGCTTCATCGTCACGTCGTGGTCGCCGGACGCGCTGCGCCAGTACCTGCGCTACGCCGGGGAGCGGGTCGGCCGGCGGCCGTAACGGCGCGGAAATGCCCGCGCTCGCGGGATGCGCCTTGCTGGCTTGGGGCGGCGGTGTTTCAATCCGCGCTTCCAGGGAGGCTGCGCATGACTCGTGCAAGGCAGGTCGGTTCGATTGTCCGGCGGGGCGGGTGGTTGCTTGCCGGGCTGCTCGGGGTTCTGTCGGGCTGCGCTTCCATGCCCGGCAGCGAATTGACGCTGCGGCCCGCGCCCAGCGAGCTGCGCGCGACGAACGTGCTGCGCCTGCCGGCGGATCAGAAATTCTCGATTCATCTGGCGCCGTCGTCGCGCGAGCCGGGGTTAGCCGGCCAGGCGCAATCCGAATCGAGCGCCACCGACGATGGACAGGCGGCCGCCAGCGCGAGTGTCAGCGAGGGCGGCAAGGCGACGGCTGGCTTTCAGCTCGGGCATGCGTTTCACAACGACACCGGCCAGCAGCTCGACCTGGCCACGACGTTGCGGCTGAGCTATGCGTTTGACACGCAGGCGACGCCCGCCGCGCCGCGGCCCGAAGCCAGCGTGACGCTGCTGGCGTACGTCCGCGACGGTCGCAATCGGCTGCTGAGCACGTTCAAGATCGTGGAGCACACCACCGAGCAGGGGGCCGTCTCGGCCGAAGCCAGCCGCGAGCTTCAGTTCAGCCCCACGCTGGCCCCTGGCGACACGGCGACCATCTACCTGGCCGGTCGCATCGCAATCGACACCAAGCAAGGGCACAGTGCCGCGGGCCGGCTGAGCGTACGCGACCTGACCATGCAGCTTGAGCCGAAGCCCGCCCCGCCCATCCCGACCGCGCCGGCCGGCCAGCCGGCCGCGGACCGCGGACCGTGAGCACCGCGCC
>CAYOHG010000455.1:0-3265 GCA_964403685.1 uncultured Planctomycetales bacterium | reverse complement strand
GGCGGGCCGGTGGTCACCTAGGCGACGCAGGGCCGCGGCCGCGTCGGCCGTGGGCGTGAGCACGCGCGCCAGCGACGACAGGTCGCGCAGGCGGTTGCGGAGCTGCCAGCGCCAATCGCACCAGTCGGCCGCGGAGGCGTCGGGAAAGTGCCGGCGGCGGAAGCCGTCGCTGCGTGGCGAGACGATGAAGTCGCCGGGGGGCGCATCCTCCGCGGCGCCGAGTTCGTCGACGACCGCTCGAAGCGACGCGAGCTTCCCGTTTGAGCCGTTGGAATGCGGCACAGCCAGGGCTTCGCGCATCGAGAGAACGGGGCTGTCCGACGAAGGTAGGATGTGGAGGGTTAGAGTGGTTGGGCAACTACCGCCAGGCTCGGAATCCGAGCCCAAGCTGTGAATGTCCATTGTTACCAGTGGACCTCGGAGGACGGGGGGGCCGCGAGTTCGCGCCGGTTCCGTACGGACGGGAGTTTCCGATACGGCCCCACAACCGCTTGTGGATAAATACATAGAATCCGCCACAGAAAAGTCAAGCACTTTTGCCGCGCCGACGCGCATTTTCGCGCGAATCACGCGCCGACGAGCGCGCGAGCTGCCGCGCTCGACTGCAAATGCGCCGCCGTCACGCTCTGGCATCGCGCTTGCTATGCTATGCTGTTCGAGGCGGAACGCCGGCAAAGACCGTCGCGATCACCGTCCGACGCACGAGCTGCCGGCCCGGCCGACCGCAGGTCGAGGAGCGGCGCATGAACATCCTCAACTACGCCACGCGCGACGTGGTCGTGGTCGCACCCGACGACTCAATCGACAAGGCCATCAGCCTGATGGAGGAGCACGAGGTTCATCACCTGGTGGTCCTCGAAGCTGATCGCGTGATCGGAATGCTCTCCGACCGAGACGTCCTGCTCACGACCGGGTGGATGCTGGCCGCCGAGCGGAACTTCGATCCGGTCGGACGCGATCGGGTCGTCGGGCCGACGGAAGTCCGTCAGATCATGACGCACACCCCGATCCGTGCGACCCACGCCGACAGTGCCCGCGATGCCGCGGCCCTCATGCTCGAATTCAAGGTCGGCGCGCTGCCCATCGTCCGCGACGGGGCGCTGGCCGCGATCGTCAGTGAAAGCGACTTGATCCGCTGGCTGGTGGACCTGGCCCTGCCCGGGAGCGCCGCCGCCGAGTTCCTGGATTCCCCGGTCGGCGATCACATGCGGGCCCGCGTGATCTTCGTGACTCCCCAGGCCTGCCTGTCCGACATCGTCGACATCCTCCGCCGGTACCGCATTCGTCACGTCCCAGTGGTCCAGGACGCCCGGCTGGTGGGGATCATCTCCGACCGCGACGTTCGCCGGGCAATGGGCTGGACGAACGTGCGGGAAGGGCAGCGGGCCTACGCCGGAGGTGACGCCGCGCCCCCGCGGCTGGCCCGCGACGTGATGAGCTCGGAGGTTTGTTCGGTGCAATCGCAGTCGACGATGCGCGCGGGGATCGAGCTGATGCTGAAAGCGCGCATTCACTGCCTGCCGGTGGTCGACACGTCGCACCTGGCGGGTATCGTCACTCAATCGGATTACCTGAAAGCGATCGCCCACCAGGGTCTGCTGTGATGCCGGCCTCCTATCACCCGGACGGCGATGGCGCCCGCGCCGGCCAGGACGGCCGCATCGACCGCCGCACTGTCCGGAGGCAGCCCCGATGACCCGACCGCAGCGAATGTCGCCGCAGCAGGTGCAGACAGCGCTCAGCGATTTGCCGGGCTGGACCCTCGCAGGCGGGAAGCTCCACCGTGAGTTTCGCTTCGCCGACTTCGTCGCCGCATTCGGATTCATGACTCGCGTTGCGCTGCTGGCGGAGTCGCTGAATCACCATCCCGAGTGGTTCAACGTGTGGAACCGTGTCGTCGTGGATCTGTCGACGCACGACGCCGACGGGGTCACCCAGCTCGATATCGAGCTCGCCACACGGATGAGCCGGCTGGTCGACTGAAGCGATCCCGGTGCCGATCCTGGGTGGCACACCGTGATTCGCCCAAACGCCGGAGCGCTGCCGCGACCCGTTGCGCCGGAAGCGGGTCTTGCGTCCATGGCGGCCGACCTGACCGCCCGGTCACTGCGGCGGACCGGCCAGCTCGATCACCTTGCGGAACTTCGCAGCAAAGCGCGCCGCCAGATCGGCGCGCGCCTGCTCCGCCTGGGTCTCATCGGTTGCATTCCGAAGTACACGACCGAGATCGAGCGCCTCGGTTTCACTCAGCGGCGGTGAACAGAACTCGGCCAACGCCTCGGCCGGCAGCCCGGCGCGAATCAGCCCATCCCAGGCCTGTTGCAGCAGCACATGATTCTCGCCGCAGGCCGCCCCGACCAGCACCGTCAGCACCGGACCCTGAAGCATGGCCCGCTCCAGGTCGTAGCGGATGCCGAAGCTGGTCTCGTAGGGGTTCTCGGCCACACTAAGCTGCTCGGGCCGGTGATACAGCCGCGGGTCGATCGGGTAGTGATACAGCGGCGTCCGCGGCGCCCCTTCCGGCACGCTCGCGCCCCACAGCCGTTGACCTTCCTCGCTCAGACAGAAACGCACGAAGGCCGTCGCCAGGTCCTTGTGCTTGCTGCTGCGCAGGACGCTGATGACGTCGGGTGTCGCCGCCGTCGCCCCGGCCGGGTTGACGTACTTGAGTTGCGACGCGGCGTCGGCCTGGGCCGCCAGGCCTTCAAAGTTGACACTTAGCGCGACCAGGAAGATTCCGCTGCGGGTCTGAGCGATGGCCGCCGCACTGCGGTCGACCAGCGCCCGCGAGTTCCCCAGCATGCGGACAATCCGCGCCCAGCCGTCGGCCCAGCCGTGCTTCTGCACGATGATGATCAGGCACTGAAGGTGACTGCCGCTGGCGGCGGGATCCGCCAGGCCCAGCCAGGAGTAGAAACGCGGATCGGCCAGGTCCTCCCAGGTCGCCGGCGGGGCGATCCCGCGCTGCTCCAGCCGGTGAGCGTTGAAAAGCAGTCCAAAGCTCGACAACCCGGTTGCAAACCAGCGGCCCTGAACGTCGCGCGTCGGCAACCCGGCCACGTTCGCCGGAATCTCCGCCAGCGCGTCCCCCAGCTCCAGCGCCAGGCTCAGCTCGTTGTCGGCCAGGTACTGATGATCGGTGATCCCGCCGCCGAACATCAGGTCCGCCGGCATCCGCGCTTCTCGCTCGCCGGCCAGCCGCACGGCCTCGGCCGCGTACGCGACGCAATCCGGCGTGCCGCGCTCGACCCAGTCGACGTAGACC
>CAYOHG010000454.1:1856-3283 GCA_964403685.1 uncultured Planctomycetales bacterium | reverse complement strand
GAACTGGACCTTACTCCGCGTCATGCTTGTCCGGGGCGGCCACCAGTTCGAAATCCGCCAGGACGGGCAGATGGTCGCTGGCGACCCGCGCCAGCGCCAGCCGGCTTCGCCGAACGTGCAGCAGCCGCAGCGGCCCGCGGTAGAAGATCTTGTCCAGCCCACCGGTCGGAGCGAAGCTCGGAAACGTGCGAAGCGCGAAGCGCGACCCGAGACGGCGATTGGTGGCGCACAGAAACCCGGCTGGCGAAAAGAACCGCCGCTTCAGTATTCCCCGCCAATCGTTCATGTCACCGGCGATCACGCAGGGGGTGTTTGGCGCGATCCGCAGCAGGTCGGGCGAATGCAGCAGCCGCCGCATCTGGTCGTTGCGAACCGCGGCGCGCAGCCCGAGATGGATGTTGAAGACATCGAGATCGGCGATGTGTCCGTCGATCATCAGGTGAATGCGGGTGTGTTGCGCGCCGCGGAACTTGGTGCGGCGGACGGTGAGATCGATGTTCCGTTGCCGGCCGATGGGAAAGCGGCTGAGCGTGGCGTTGCCGTACTTGCCGTGCTTCATGAAGACGTTCATGCCGACCGCACGATGGGGATAACCCAGCGCGCCAGCCAGATGCGCGGCGAGGTCGAGCATGCCCGAGCGCGGCGCAAAGCGGTCGACCTCCTGAAGCAGAACGATGTCCGGTTGGTAGCGCTTGAGGATTGCGACGATCCGCTCCGGAGCGAATTTGCCATCGACGCCGATGGCGCGATGGATGTTGTACGTCAGCAGGCGGAAGTGCATAGCCCGTGCAGTATGCGCGCTGCGCGGGCACGGCTCAATCCAGGCGGTTCGAACCGGCCGGCCAACGCTGCCGGCAAAGCTCGACGAGCGCTCGGATTTCCTGTTCGTGCGCGCGCTGGCAGATCAGCGTCGCGTCCGGGCTGTGCACGATGATCAGGTCGCGCACACCCAGTGCGGCCAGCAGGTGCTCGTCCTCGCTGACCAGGATGTTGTCGCGTGCGTCCAGCAGCAGCGTTCGCGGGGCGACCGTCACGTTGCCGTTGGCATCGGCCGTCCGCGTCGCGGCGATGGCCGACCACGAGCCCAGATCGAGCCACTGGCACGCCATCGGGACGGTGAGGACCTGTTCGGCTTTTTCCATCACACCAAAGTCGATCGATATCTTGCGCAAGCCGTCCCAGGCGACGTGCGCCGTTGGAGGCCACGTCTCGCCGCCGGAGCGATGCTCCAGTTGTTCGGCGATGTGCCGCAATACCGCGCAGTTCTCCGGCAGCCAGCGCTCCAGCTCCGCGAGTATGGCGGTGACGCGCCAAGCGAACATGCCGCTGTTCCAGAGATACTCGCCGCTGCGGATGTATTCCTCCGCGACTGGCAGCGCGGGTTTTTCCTTGAACGCTCGGACACGGAAAGCGCCGCCCCCGACCGG
>CAYOHG010000454.1:0-1756 GCA_964403685.1 uncultured Planctomycetales bacterium | reverse complement strand
CTCGGCGACCTGGTCCAGGTACGCCGCCGACGTGATCACCCAGATTCTCTCAGGCTCGAACAGCCCGCTCAGCCGGCGGCGCGAAAGCTCGAGCAGGCTGGCCCCATCGAACAAGCGCAGAAGCTGCTTGGGGCGCGCGCTGCGCGACAACGGCCACAGCCGCGTCCCGGATCCGCCGGCCATGATGAGCGCGTGTCGCATGGTCTACACAGTGTGCCGCGAGCGTTTGCCGATGGCGCGTTTCAGCTCGCGAGCCTGCATTTCGTAGCCCTTCTTGCCCATCAGCGCGTAGGTGTAGTCCTTGCCGAGCTGAACGGCCGGCTGGTCATAAGGGTCGATGTTCAGCAGCCGGCCCATGATGCTCGTGGTGGCCTCCCACAGCATGATGAACTGCCCGACGGTGTTCGCGTCGATGCGGGGAAATCGAATCGTCAGGCACGGTCGGCGGCTGGCGACCAGGGCCTGTTCGGTGGCGCGTTTCTCCGCGTTCAGCAGTTCAGCGAGCGTCGCGCCCTCGAGATAGCGCAGCGATTCCGGCGTGTCCTTCAATCGCGGGATGGAGACGTCGGCGGCGAACTTCTGCACTTCCAAGAAGATGAAGACTTTGTCGTTGGGGCCTTCCCGGTAGAGCTGCACCTGCGAATGCTGGTCGGTCGCGCCCACCGCCGTGATGGGGGTCGGGCCGATGACCACCGGCTGACCCTCCCGATCGGTCTGCTTGCCGAGGCTCTCGGCCCACAACTGGCGATACCAGTCGGCGAAATCCGCCAGTTGCGAGCTGTACGAGAACAGCACGTGCATGATCTTGCCGCGCGTGTAGAACGCGTTCAGCAGCAGCGCCAGCAGGCCCGCCGGGTTCTTCAGGACGCGCGGATGGGCGGCCCGGCGGCTCATCAGCGCCGCTCCGCGCAGCAGCTCGCGGATCGGAATGCCGCCCAGTGCCGCCGAGAACAATCCCACCGCCGAGAGAACCGAGAAGCGCCCTCCAACTCCCGGCGGCACGGGCAGCGTGTCGCATCCGACCGCGGCGGCGAACTCACGCAGCGTCCCTGTCTGGGGGTCGGTCGTTACCAGCAGGTGCTTCGAAAGCGCCCGGGAGCCGAACTTCTTCTGAATCAGGCCGCGGACGATCTGGAACTGAGCCGCGGTCTCGGCGGTCTCGCCCGATTTGCTGATGACGTTGAAGAGCGTCTTGCGCATCCCGGGCCCGAGCGTTTCAAACAGGTTCGCCAGCACCACCGGGTCGACGTTGTCGAGCACGAACAGGCGCGGGCCGCGCCGGCGGGTCGCGGGCATCAGGTTGTGCAGCGGCGGATTCAGCGCCGTCTGAAGCGCAATGTTGCCCAGCGCCGAGCCGCCGATGCCCAGCACGACCAGATTCTCCCAGCGGTTGCGATGACGCCGCGCAGCCTCTTCGACCGCCGCCAGCATCTCGCGGTCGTCCGGCAGGTCGCGGAAACGGTGCTTCCCTTCGCGGCGTTCGCGTTCGATCGCGGTAATGGCGGCGGAGACGGTTTCGGCGGCGCGCTGGACTTCGGCGGTTGTCAGCCCGTGAACCGGGCCGATCGCATCCGTGAGTACGTAAGCGTAGTCGATCAGCAGGTCGCTTGCGGGCATGGCGGTCTCTCGCTCGGCGGCGCGCGGCGGAGCTCGGCCGGCCGGCGCGACGCGTGCGCGTACGCTAGCGGTCCACGCGTCGCCCGCCAAGCGGGGGATCGGTGCGTCCATCTCGACGACCGTTCGAGTTATACTCGCC
>CAYOHG010000453.1:0-3284 GCA_964403685.1 uncultured Planctomycetales bacterium | reverse complement strand
GGCCCGCGCGGCGCTGGGCGATCTCGACGCCGCGGAATCCGAACTCGACGCGCTGCTGGCCGAAGCCGGCCTGCCGGACGCGGTCCGCCGCGCGGCGCGGCTGCTGCTGATCGACCTGCTTCGCAAGGCAGGTCAGATCGATCGCGGCGTGCAGCGCTGCGATCGCTGGATCGAAGCGGCCGGCGGCACCAATCGGGTTCTGCGTTTTGAAGCACTGACGTACAAGCGCGCCCTGCTGCTGGAGGCGCAGCGCGAACAGGAGTACATCGCGGTAATGGAGGCGCTGCTCGAGATGCAGCCCGACGATCCCGGCTTGAACAACGACCTCGGTTACTCGTGGCTCGACGCCGGACAGAACGTCGCGCGGGCCGCGCAGATGGTCCGCAAGGCCGTGATCCACGAGCCGCTGAACGCGGCGTTCCTCGACAGCCTGGGCTGGGCGCACTACAAGCGCGGCGAGTTTGCCGAGGCCCGTCGCCAGCTCTGGCGCGCCACGCAACTGGCAACCGGGCGCGACCCGGTGAATTACGAGCATCTGGGCGACGCGGAGTATCGGCTGGGAGACACGACCGCGGCGCAGCACGCCTGGGCCGAAGCGCTGCGCCGGCTGGAGGACGATCCCCCGGAGTCGCCCAGCGCGCGGACGGCGCGGCAGATCGCATCGCTGCGCGGCAAGCTCGCGGCGCTGTCCGCCGGCCAGCCGGTCAAACCCGCGCCGACGGCGGCGGAACAGTCGCAAGGCGACGAACCGTGATGTCGCCGCTGCAAGTCGCGCGCCAGGTCGTCGCCGACGAGGCCGCGGCGCTGCGGGCGCTGGCCGAGTCGCTGGGACCTGAGTTTGACGCGGTCGTGGCCGAGCTGGCCCGCCCGGGAACCCAGATCATCGTCAGCGGTCTGGGCAAAAGCGGCAACATCGCCACCAAGATCGCCGCCTCGCTGACCAGCACCGGCTCGCCGGCGACCTTCCTGCACCCGGTCGAGGCGCTGCACGGCGACCTGGGCATTGTGACCGAGCGGCACGCGCTGGTCGTCCTGACGCGCAGCGGCAACACCGACGAGATTCTCCGCTTTGTCACGCACTTCCGTCGGCTGGGCGGACCGGTCATCGGCGTTACGCAGCAGCGCGGCGCGCGTCTGGCGGAACTGTGCCGGCACGTGCTGCTGCTGCCCGACCTGCCCGAGGCCGGGCCGCTGAGCCTGGCCCCGACGACAAGCTGCGCTCTGATGCTGGCGCTGGGCGACGCGCTGGCCATGGCGCTGCTTCAGGCCCGCGGCTTCGAATCGAAGGACTTCGCCCAGTATCACCCGGAAGGCGCGCTGGGCCGCCGACTGCTCCTGCGGGCGGCCGACCTGATGCACCGCGACACCGCCCTGCCGATCGTCGCCGAGCACGAGCCGTTCAAGCATCTGATCGCCGAAATGACGCGCAAGCAACTCGGCCTGGCGCTGATCGTCGACGGTGCAGGCGTGTTGCTGGGCACGTTCACCGACGGCGATCTGCGGCGGATTTTCGAACGAGTCCCCGATCCGATCGCGCTCGACGCGCGCGGCGCCTTCGCGCACAGCCGCCGCTCGCCGGATGCGCCCGCGGTGCGCTGCTCGACGGTGCGGGCCGCGCGGCTGGCGATCGACTGCCTGCAAATCATGCGTGACAGCCAGATCACCAGCCTGGCGGTCGTGGACGAGTCGGACCGGCCGATCGGTCTACTGCGGCTGATGGACCTGATTCAGGCCGGGTTGGGCTGAGCGCCGAGCCGCCGAACCACCGATTCACCCCAAGATCTATGTTTGGCATGCGTCGGCGACGAACCTGCTTCGCGGGGCGGCGCCGCACTGTTATCAGCCGCCGATGCGCGGTTGAAGCGCCCGCGCGTTCGCGCCGATATCGACCGTAAGCAATGGGCGGCGGGATCGTCCGGCAACAGGTACGTGTTTGCGCGGCGCGACCCAGCTTTGCCGCAGCAGGAGACTTGGCGATGGCAGCGGAATCGCAGGGTGCGGTCGCCCGCCCGGAGCTGGCGGTGGTGATCAGCGACGTACTGAGCGAGCTGGCGTTCCTCCTTCAGGATGACGAACCCAGCGCGGTCCCCGGCGACGCCGACTGGCTGGAAGCCTCGGTCGAGTATCGCGGCGCGGTCAGCGGACGATTGACCTGCTGGTGCACACGCGAGTTCGCCGTGCTGGTGGCCGCGAACGTGCTGGGCCTGGACGTTCGCGACTCGGATGCCGCCAGCAGCGCCGAGGACGCCCTCTGTGAGTTCATGAACATCGTTTGCGGCCAGTTGGTGACCGCGTGGTACGGCAAGCAGCAGCTCTTCAGCCTCTCCATTCCGCGCGTGCAGGAATGTTTTGCGCGGCCCGACGGTGAGTCCGTGTCGGGTCGCTGCCGCCTGTACGTCGAGGGCACACCGCTGATCTGCGAACACCAGGCGTTGGGATCGAACTGAGCGCCGAGCCGACGCACCGGACGGCGGATCGCGGGGACAAGCATGGCCGTCTTCGAGCCGGAAACGCAGGAGCTGAGCGTCGAGGATTACCGCCGGCTGCGCGACCACGTGTACGCGCAGTGCGGCATCAACCTGGGCGATCAGAAGATGCAATTGGTTCGCGCGCGGTTGGGCAAGCGGCTGCGCGCCCTGGGGCTCAGCAGCTTTCGGCAGTACTACGAGCACGTGCAGTCCGATCAGACCGGCGAAGAGCTTACCCGGCTGCTGGACGCGATCTCGACCAATACGACTCATTTCTACCGCGAGCACAAGCACTTCGAGTTCCTGCGCGAGCGCGCGATCGAATGGTCCAAACAGCCCGGCGCGCGCTGCCTGCGGATCTGGAGCGCCGGCTGCTCGAGCGGCGAGGAGCCGTACACAATCGCGATGGTCGTGGACGAAGCGATTCACCCGGGAACTGGCCAGCAGGTCAAGATCCTGGCGACCGACCTTTCGACGCGCGTGCTGGAGCAGGCCGCCCGCGGAATCTATCCCACCGAGCGGGCCGCCAACCTGCCGGCGCTGCTGCGGCAGCGCTACCTGACACGGCAGAAGCGCGGCGACGAGGATTGCGTCGCGGTGGCCGACACGCTCAAACGCTACATCACGTTTTCGCGGTTCAACCTGATGACGCCGACGTTTCCGTTCCGCAACCCGTTCGACCTGATCTTCTGTCGCAACGTGATGATCTACTTCGACGCGCCCACCCAGGAGGGGCTGATCCAGCGATTCGCGCGCTGCCTGGCTCCGGGTGGAATCCTGCTGATCGGTCACTCGGAGAGCCTGCACAACATCAAG
>CAYOHG010000452.1:0-3286 GCA_964403685.1 uncultured Planctomycetales bacterium | reverse complement strand
AACCAGCGGTTGCGCAGCGCGTCGCGGATCTCCTTGCGCGCCAGAATCCAGACGAGCCGCGGCTCGATCAGCCCGCCCAAGCCGTCGGAACGGTTGGCCAACCAGGCGGCGTGGACTTCAGCGTTCATCGGCGGCCTCGCTTTCCACGTTGAAATCGCTGACTTCGAACCCGGCTCGAGCCAGCGCGCTGATCGGCTCGGCCTTGCGAGTGGCCGAGACGCGAACGAGCAAGGCGGTGTGGTTCAGGCTGGCCGCGTAGCCGGCCTGCTGCAATGCAAGCGCGGCGCCGGGTCGCCGTTCGGCGGGCAGCGGGATTCGCAGCGTAATCTGAGCGTCGCGGTTGCGCTCCAGGGCATCGGGTTTCCCGTCGTAACGCGTCTGTCCGCGCTCGAGGATCACCAGGCGATCGGCGAGTTGCGCGACTTCTTCCGGCCGGTGGGTGGTAAACAGGATCGTTTTCCCGGATTGCCGCAACTCGGCCAGCAGCCCGAGAAACTGCCGCCGGGCAGCGGCATCGAGGTTGGAAGTCGGCTCGTCCAGCAGCAGCAGGGGCGGATCGCTCAGCAGGGCGACCGCCAGCGCCAGACGCTGCTTCATGCCGCCGGAGAGGTTGGCCACCCGCTTGTGAGCGTGCTCCTCCAGGCCGACCTGCCGCAGGACGTCCTGGCCGCGGGCGATGTTCACGCGCTTTAAGCGAGCGAACAGCCGCACGATCTCCAGCGCGGTCAGGTCGTCGTAGAACGCCAGCTCCTGAGAGACGTAGCCGATCAGTCGGCGGGCGCGCTTGCCATAGCGGCGCGCGTCCAATCCGCGGACTTCGATCGTGCCCCGACAAGTGTGCAGGCCGAGCAGGCACTTGATGACCGTGGTCTTGCCAGCGCCGTTGGCGCCCCACAATGCGACTGCTTGGCCGGACCAAATATCGACCGCGAAGTCGCTGACCGCCGCGTAGCGCCCGAAGGATTTGCGCAGTCCGCGAACGCGCAGGACGGGTTGCAGCGGGCCGGACGTCACAGCGGTGGTCTGAGCTGAGGCCGACGCGCCAGGCTGCGCGCACAGCGGTCCGCCGTCAGCGTGCGGAGTCACGTCTTCATTTGAATGGTGCTGCGGGGCCTCGCCCGGCCGGCGCGCGGCAGACGCCGATGAGGGGTTGGATGCCTCCGGCCGGACCACTCGAAAGCGCCCGCGCGGCAGAAGCGTGGCGGCGCCGCCCAGCAGCGCCAGCCCGAGCAGAGAGAGCGAGCCGCCTCCGGTCTGCGCTACGACCGGCACCTCGATCGCAGGCGGCGACATCAGCGGGTATGGATCGCTGATTCTGGGCTCCGGCTTCATGATTGGAAACGCGCGGGCGGCGAATTCGACTGCCTGTTGCGCCGGACTATACAAGAAGAGCCGCAGCTTCGGCTCGCGGTCCATCAGGTTTTCGAACAGGCTGACGGGCTGATAGGCCAGATCGCCGCGCCCGTCGCGGTTGCCGTCAAAGCCGGCGTAGTCGCTCCAATAGTTACCGCGGCCGTCGAGCGCGAACTCGTTGCCGCAGAAGTCGCCCGAGCTCAGCACCGCGACCTGCTGGATGTTCTCAATCAGTGCGTTTTCGACAATACGGTTGCGCTTCACCGAGGGCAGGAACGCCAGGCCGACATCGTTGTACGCGAGCACGTTCGCCCGGACGTCGCCGTACGAATCCAGCCGCTGCGGGGAGTTGTCGAAGTAGATTCCGACGCGGTTGGCGCTGATGAGGTTCTGCTCAATGGTGACCGCGTCCATGTCCTTCAGGCCGACGCCGTAGCCGCTGGGGCCGCGATTGCGCGCCAGGACGTTGCGGCGGATGGCGACGTCGTGGCTGTACATCAGGAATACGCCGACGGAGTTGTCAGTGAGCCGGTTGCCCTCCAGCAGGCTGTCGCTGGCGTACATGAAGTGCAGGCCGTAGCGGCAGTTCTGAACGGAGTTGTTGCGAAGAGTCGCGCCGCGCGAGTACCAGATGACCACGTCGCGGGCGCCGTCGATGCGATTGCCTTCCACGAGCACGTCGTGGCTGTTCCAGAGTCGGATCGCGTCGCCACGGCGGCCGGGGTCGAGCGGCTTGCCGCGAATGCTGTTGTTGCAGACGCGGGCGTCGTCGGCGTCGCGCAGGAGGATGCCCAGCAGCACGTCCTCGAGCTGCACCCCTTCGATGGTCGCGCGCTGCGCCGCGACGACCAGTCCGGCGTTCTCGCGGTCGAGACTGTCGCCGCTGCCGCGCAGCGTGAGTCCGCGAACGGTCACGTCGGGAGCGTTGACGTGCAGCAGGTCGCCGCGCCCGCCACCATCCACAACGGCGCCGGGCTGGGCGAGCAGGGTGAGCGGCTTGTCGATCACGATGGGGGCGGGGTAGACCCCGGGCGGAACCAGCACCGTGGCGCCCGGCGCCGCGGCGCGCAGCGCTGCGATCAGATCGAACTCCGCCGCGGTCCCTGTGACGCAAACCAGCAGCGCGGCCAGCGGCGCGAGGCGCGAGGCGAATGGACTACGCATGTTGCACCCCGCTGGCGGAGCGGCTGCCGCCGGCCTCGACCGGGTTGGCGAGCCGAGTGCTCCGGGCCGCGTCGAACAGCGGCTTGTAGGCCCGGCGGTGGAACCACAGTGCCAACAGCACGACAACCGCGGCGATGCTGGCGACCCAGAGTCCCTCGCCGGCGTCCGAGATCGTCTTGAACTGGCCGATGACGCCGGTGCCGAGCACGGGCGGAACAAACGGTTTGATCGAGCTGGCCAGCGCCGCGTGCGGGTCGAGATTGGTGCCGAAGTTGGCCAGCCAGAATTGCAGGTCGGCCAGGAAGCCGGCCGGGAAAAGGACCGTCGGCGCCGCCAGCAGCGCCGCCCAGCGGCTGTGAATGAAGACGGCGCCGAGGACCAGCAGGGCGACCACCACGACCAGCATGGCCGACGTTTGCCGCTCGAGCTGGGCGGCTTCGTTCAGCGGGCGCATGCCGATGTAGTGATTGAGCCCGTCGATCTCCTGCACGTCGCCTTCCAGCCGGTTGAGAAAAGCCGTTACATGCAGGCCCTTGGGATACTGGGGCGCGTGCAGCGTCATGCGCCAGTAGGGCAGGAAATAGGAAACCACCAGCAGCGCGCCCGCCAGCGCCAGCAGGGCGGTTGGCAGCAGGTACCGCAAGCGGTTGGCCCGAAACTCCCGGCTGGGCACACGCGGCCCGAGCAGATCCTGAGCGACAGACGTCATGATTCCGTTCCTTGCAGGTTCCTGGGAGAAACTCCGCCGGCGGAGGACCGGCCGCCCCCC
>CAYOHG010000451.1:0-3287 GCA_964403685.1 uncultured Planctomycetales bacterium | reverse complement strand
CGGACGATTCGACACCACTCGACGGTCTGGCCACATCCCCGCCGGATTCGCCGGCCAGTACGGAAGCGGCCTGACCCAGGTCGGTCGAGCCGCTGCACCCGAACGACGATCCGCGCCGTCGCGTGCGGCCCGGCGACGCATCCGGCAGCGCGCCGTAGAATCCCGCTCATGCCGTACCGTTGGCTCGGCTGGCTGCTGCTGTTCACCCATCTGCGAGGTCCATTCGCCATGGCGCTGCCGTTTCGCGAAGAGCTGACGCGCGTGCAGTTTGTCGCCGTCATTCCGGACCTGCTGGAAGAGCTGCCGCCGCGCATTTGCGTGGCTTTATCGATCGACGGCTGGAGCGAAACGGGGCGCACTCTGGAGCAGGTCGCCCCCGGCATCTACAGCGGCGCCTGGCCGTTCGTGGTGGGCGCACGCATCGAGTACAAGTTTATCCGCGAGGCCAGTTGGACAACGGTCGAGAAAGCGGCCGGCGGGGCCGAACTTCCGAACCGCGTCCTGATCGTAGCGGCAGGGCTGCGCGAGCAGGTCGTCGTGCACACCGTCGCGCAGTGGGCCGACCGCGGCGCCGACCAGACGCGCCGCGTCGAGCTGAATCGACCCGGCGACCCCTATCTCACTCCGCCCAGCACCTACACCGGGATCATCCGTGCGCATCATCGCTTCGTGGCCCCGCAATTCAATAACGCCCGCACCATCCTGGTCTACCTGCCGCCGGGATACGACGATCAGCCCAGGCAGCGCTACCCCGTGCTCTACATGCACGACGGACAGAACGTCTTCGATGCGCGCACCTCGTTCGGCGGGGTCGAATGGGAGGCCGATGAAACCGCCGAGCGGCTGATCCTCGCCGGCGAGATCGAGCCGCTCATCATCGTCGCGATCTACAACAACGAATCGCGGCTGGAGGAATACACTCCGTTTCGCGATCCCGAGCGCGGCGGCGGACAAGGCGATGACTATCTGGCGTTCATCGTCGAGACGCTCAAGCCCTTCATCGACCGCACGTACCGCACACTGCCGGGCCGCGATCAGACCGCCATCGCGGGTGCGTCGCTGGGCGGCCTGATCTCACTGTATGCGCCGTTCCGCCATGCCGGCGTGTTCGGCCGCGCGGCAGCGCTATCGCCTTCGCTGCATTGGGCCGAGCAGCGCATCTTCGAATACCTCGAGGAGCGCCCCGCGCCTGGGACGCTCAAGCTCTGGATCGACGCGGGCAGTGAAGAGACGTTGGCCCGCCGCGGCGACGAGCGCGCCTCGCGATTGGCAGATTTCTGCCTTCCGCTGGTTCGCCTGCTGCGCCAGAAGGGCTATGAGTCCGACAGCGAGCTGCACTTCGAGGAAGTCCCCGGTGCGCGGCACCATGAGCGCGATTGGGGGGCGCGCTTTGAGCGCGTGCTGAAGTTTCTGTTCGCGCGCGAAGCCGGACCGGCCGCGTCGCGGGAGGCCGACCGCACCCGGCCCGAGGCGTCGATCCCGGCGACGCGCCCGACCGGCGACCCGCCCCCAGGCCCTTCGCCAGCGCGCCCCGCTTCGCGCCCGGCGATTCCGCGGCTTTGACGCCGCGCAGGCCGCGAGACACACTGCCGGCTCGCCGCGATCGAACGGCTGGCGAATCCAGCCCGATCGCCGCGCACCGGCGAACCGCCACGGGCCCGAATGCCTCCCCACGTCAAAGGCCAACTCTGCGCTTTGCTCGCCGCCCTCGTCTGGGCGTTCGCACTGATGCTCTTCAAGAAAGGCGGTGAGAGCGTCGCGCCGCTGCCGCTCAACCTGTTCAAGAACACGATCGGCCTGCTGCTCTTCGCGCTCACCCTGCCGTTCGTGCCGCAGTGGATGCCCGCCGGCGGCGCCAGCGCCGCCGACCTGCTGAACCTGGCGATCAGCGGCGTGCTGGGCATCGCCGTCGCCGACACCTTGCTCTTCGCCGGACTCAATCGCATTGGCGTGGGGTTGATCGCGATCGCCGATTGCTCGTACACGCCCCTCGTCATCCTCTTCGCGTGGATCCTCCTCGACGAGCGCCTGACGGGGCAGCAGGGGATCGGTGTGGCGATGATCCTGATCGCGATTCTGATTGCGTTCGGCAGCCCGCGGGCAGCCGGCCATACGCGCCGCGACCTGATCATCGGTTTCTCGCTGACCGCCGCCGCGCTGACCATGATGGCGCTGGCGATCGTCATGGTGAAGCCAGCGCTGGAACGCTGGCCGCTGATACCGGCGTCCGCGCTTCGCCTGCTGACGGGCACCGCGGCACTGGCGGCGATCGCCGCGATGCTGCCGCAGCGCCGGCAACTCTGGCAGGTCTTTCGGCCGGGCCGGGTGTGGCGCAGCACGATCCCCGCGAGCGTGCTGGGAACCTATCTCTCGCTGCTGCTGTGGATCGCGGGGTTCAAATACGCGCAGGCGTCGATCGCCGCCGCGCTGAATCAAACCTCCACGATCTTTGCCCTGATACTGGCTACGCTCGTGCTGCGCGAGCCCCTGTCCGCATCGAAGGTGCTCGCCGTGGGCCTGGCGGTCGGGGGCGTGCTTATGGTGACGCTAGCGGAGGCGTAGCCGTCGCCGTGGGCGCTGCGACGGCCGCCGGATCGCCTTGGGCCTGCCCGGCCGCCGGCCGTGCGTTCGTATCGGTCTGCCATTGGCGCTCGCCGGTCTCCGTGGCGAAAGAATCCATCCGCCCCGACCATAGCCCGCTGACCACCCGCCCGCCGCCGGACGCGAACACCGCCTCGTAAACCCAGTCGTCGAGCCCCTCGAAGCTGCGCGGCGTCGAGCCGTCGGCGGCCCACAGTCGAAGCTGGCGATCGGCCCCGCCGCTGAGCAGCCGGCCGTCGTTCGCCACATCCACGCTCAGGGCCGGACCACTGTGCGCCTGAATCTGTCGCAGTTTCGCGCCATCCGTCATGTTCCAGACGCGCAGCAAGCCGTCGTCGCACGCGGCGACCAGCCAGCCGCTGTCCGGACCGAACGCCAGGTCGTATACGGGTGCGCCGTCCGCGCTGAGCAGGTGTTCGAGCCGGCCGGTCTCCGCCTGCCAGACGCGGACGTTCCCGGCCCGATCCGCCGACGCCAGCCGCAGCGCGTCCGGGCTGAAGCCGACCGCGGTGATCCAGTCGTTGTGTTCGCGCATTTCGTAGGCCGGCCGCCCGGCCAGCACGTCGAACACCCGCAGCACGCGATCCGAGCCGCCGTACGCCACCAGCTCGCGATAGGGATCGACGGCGGCGGCCAGAATCGCATCGCTTGCACCGCTGATCTCCGCCACCCGCGCGCCGCCGCGC
>CAYOHG010000450.1:0-3293 GCA_964403685.1 uncultured Planctomycetales bacterium | reverse complement strand
GGGGCCCGGCCGACAAACGCCTCCAACTCCTGAAAGTCCCAGACGCTGCGCGGCACGCGCCGCCCGGAGTCGTCCGTCACCTCGCAACCATGTCCGTCCACCAGCCGACGGGCCGCAAAGCGATCGCACATCGCCTCGCGGCGGCGCGGGGATCGGCCGGCGGCGGCAATCAGGTAGTGGTACAGCTCGTGCAGATAGACGAACAGCACGAGCTGAGACGCGTTCGCGACGGTCAGCTTCAGCAGCTCGCGGCTCCAGCCCCAGCGGTGCGTCCGCGCCTTGGCCAGGTGCGTACTCAGCGCAAACGGATACTGGTTAGCCCGCCCCAGGTTGATCAGGATACGCGGCTCGCGATAGTAGCAGACTCCGGAGAACGGCGCCCCGCGGCTGTAGCGCACCCGCACCACCAGCCGCTCGTGTTGAAACGGCGCGGTGTGCCGCACGAGCAGCTCCTCTAGCGCTGCGCTGTCAAGCTGCGTGCGGTTTTGAAAATGCATGGCGGCCCCTCGCGCGCGGCCGGTCCGGCGTACCTCAGCGCACCGCTTTCGCACGGCGGCGATATCATGCCAGCGAGCCCGACCGCCGGCAACCGCTCGACCTGCGGCCGGGCATCTCGGCATGACGCCACAGCGCGAAAGAATCTCCGCCGACGAGCTTCGCGAGGTGCTGGAGCATTTCGACCTCGGTCCGGTCGTCAGCGCCCGGGAGTTTCCGCGCGGCTCGCGGCGTTCGGCCAAGGTGATTGTCGAAACCACCGGTGGGCGCTACGTCCTGAAGCGACCCGCCGCCGGCCACGACGACCCGCAACGGCACGCGTTCGCTCACCGGCTGATCCAGTACCTGCGCCGCAGCGGTTTTCCGGTGCCGTCGCTGGCTCTCACGCACGAGGGGAATCACAGCGTTCTACGCCTGCACGGCCGCACGTACGAGATCTACGAGTACATTCCGGGCGATCGCTATGCCGGGACGCTGGAACAGACGTCGGCCGCGGGGCTGACGCTGGCGCGGCTGCATCGGGCGTTGATGCGCTTCCCGCCCGAGCCGCTGGCGGCTCGTCCGTCGTATCACGACAACGAGTCCATCCGCGAAGGGCTGCTGGCGATCCCCGGGGCCGTGGCCCCGCACGATTCCGTCGTCGGGCATGAGGCGGAGCTGCTCTCCATCGTCCAGGAGCTGCGCGAGCGCTACGACCAGGCGGCCGAGGCCGTTGCCCAGGCCGGTTTCGACCACTGGCCGATTCACACCGTGCACGGCGACTGGCATCCCGGGAACCTGCTGTTTCGCGGAGCGCAGGTGGCGGCGGTGATCGATCTGGAATCCGCCCGGCTCAGCCCGCTGGCGCTCGATCTGGCCAACGGGCTGCTGCAATTCTCGGTGGTGTGGAACCCGGACGCCCCGGAGCAGTGGCCTGATTTCTTCGATCTGACCCGCATGCGCCGCCTCTACCACGGGTACGCCGCGCGCGTCCTGCTGCCGGCCGACGAGCGTGCCGCCATTCCACAACTGATGATCGAATCATTAGTTGCGGAATCCGCAATGCCCATCGCCGCGACCGGTTCCTTCGGGCACATGCCGGGCTTCGGCGTGATGCAGACCATCCGGCGAAAGGTTCATTGGCTGGTTCGCAACCTCGAGGGGATCCGCTCCTGGCTGTGCGAGTGAGGGCCGGCTCGCCGAGTTTTCGGGTCGCCGCGGCCCGCCGGTTCGTCTACACTGAGGGCGCAGCACACCAGCCGCGCAGCGCGGCGCGACTCGCTGTTCGCACGGATGCGGCGGCGCGGCGCGACGGCGCCCGATTTGTGAGGGCGATCATGGCGACCATGCCCGAAGCCGCCGGAACCGCCGGCCCGGCAATCGGATACAACCTGACCGCGTTCACCCGGCGGCGACGACCGGCGATAAGCCGGGGCTGGATCGCCGCCGCGGTGGTGACTGGGGCGGTGGCGTCGATCTGGGGGGCCTGGCGCTGGGGCTGGTTCGGACTGGGCGCGGACCGCGGTTCGGCCAATCGGTTCCACGTCGTGCAGCCCGCCAATCTGGCGATCACCTTGACCGAGAACGGCGAGCTGAAGCCGCGCAATTCGACCGTGATCAAGTGCGAGGTCGAAGGGCAGAGCACGATCCTGTTTATCGTGGCGGAGAGCACACGCGTCGCCAAGGGAGACCTGCTGGTGCAGCTCGCCTCCGACGCCCTGGTCGAGCGAATTGAGCGCGAGGAGATCGACCTGCGGCGGATCGAGACCGAACTGCAGGCGGCGCGCGAGGAACTGGATATTCAGCGCAACCAGAACGCCAGCGATCTGCGCAAAGCCACCATCGACCTGGAGGTCGCCGAGCTGGAGCTGCGCAAGTACATGGAAGGCGATTTTCCGCAGCGGCTCAAGGGCGTGGAAATCCAGATCGAGCAGACGAAGCTTGAGCTGGAGCAGAAGCGCGACCAGCTCGAGAAGAACATCCGGCTGCTGGAAAAAGAGTTCGTCACGCGCTCGAAGATCGAGCAGCTTGAACTGGAGGTCACGCGCTCCGAGCTGACGCTGGAGAACTACGAGCTGGCCTACTGGACGCTGCTGGAGTACGAGCAGCCGAAGAACGAGATGCAGAAGAGCTCCGACGTCGACCGCGCCCGCGAGGAGCTGGAGCGCGTCCGCAAGCGGGCCGAGTCGCGCGAGAAGCAGGCCGCCGCCAAGGTCGAGCAGAGCGAGGGCGTGCGGAAAATCAACGACACGCGCCTGACCCGGCTGCGCGAGCAGTTGGCACGCACCCGCATCACCGCGCCCGTCGACGGCATCGTGCAATACCCGCAGGAAGGCGGCGGATGGCGCTTCAACGAGGAGCCGCTCAAGGTTGGCTCGCGCGTCATGGAGGGGCAATCGCTGCTGGTGCTGCCCGACACCAGCCAGATGATGGTCTCCACGCGAATCCACGAGGCCGATCGCCACAAGGTCCGCGAGGGCATGCCATGCCTCGTGAAGGTTCCGGCCGTTCCGGGACAGACGTTTACCGGCACGATCTCCAAGATCACGAAATTCGCCGACTCGGCCAATAGCTGGCTGAACCCCGAACTGAAGGAGCACGCCACCGAGATCCTGCTCGATCAGACCAACGCGCCGCTGTCGCCAGGCGACTCGGCTGAGATCAAGGTCCTGGTCGAGACGATTCCTGAGGCGCTGTCGGTGCCGGTGCAGTGTGTCTACACGCGCGGGGCGCGCAGCTTCGTGTTCCGCGAGAGTCTGACCGGCGCCGAACTGGTCGAGGTCAAGCTGGGACAGGCCAATGAGAACCTGATCCACGTG
>CAYOHG010000449.1:0-3293 GCA_964403685.1 uncultured Planctomycetales bacterium | reverse complement strand
GCCTGTAACGTAGCCCAGCGCCGTGCGACGTCCGGCCCCGGAGCACGCGGTCACGAAATCCGGGATTGTCATTCGCTCCCTCTCCATCGCCGCAATCCACGCCTCGCGCGTCAGC
Organism: uncultured Planctomycetales bacterium; assembly: GCA_964403685.1. GTDB lineage: Bacteria > Planctomycetota > Phycisphaerae > UBA1845 > Fen-1342 > CAYOHG01. The sequence goes on along the minus strand of CAYOHG010000449.1, from coordinate 3,178 downwards.
GATTCGTCTTGCAGCTCCGCAGCCAAGGCGCGCAGGGCCTGGCGAACATCCGGCTGAACGGATTGCTGGACGTTGGCCGGAGTGCCGCTCGCGGGCCGAAGCTGGGGCAGGATCGTCTCCGTCGCCTCGCAGACCTCGACGCACTGCCCGTGGCCAACCAGCAATTCAAGCAGGAAGCTGCGCGATTGCAGCATCGCCCGCGACACGACCATCCCGTCGCGCAGCGCTTCGACCGCCTCCAGCGAGCGGCCCTCCGACGCATGCAACACGGCCTGGCTGCACACGAGCTTCGCCAGATCGCGCTGCGGCGCAAGGTGCGGCAGCAGCGTCGCCATCACCGGGCTTTTTAGCACGACGCCCCAGTCGGTCTTTGTCCGGCCGCGCGCCTGTCTAACCAATGCAAGCGCCTCCGCATTGGCGTCCAGCATGCGCTGCACGTCGGCGGGCCGCGCCGCGACCAGCTCCGGATGCGCCGAAAGATCGTCCAGCGGAATCGACGCCTGCGCCGTCGACAGCTTCCGCGCCGCTTCCAACAGCAGCGTCGCCGCGTTCTCCTCCGGCGGCAGCGGCTCGCTGGCAAAATCCTCCAGCAGCACGCGCTGCCCCTGGCCGCGCAGCTCGGCGATCTTCGCATCCAGCCGGCGCTGCGCTTCGAGCCCCCACCACCAGCGCACGATCAGCACCAGCACGACCAGCACGACGGCGCCCAGCCCCAGCCGCTTGAGCCACCAGTAGCGCGGCGGGAAGGGCGTTTCATCGTCACCGGCAAGGACGGCGGAGCCCGGCCCGACATGGGCGCCGGTGTGAATGTCCGCGGGCACAGCATGCGGCGACGAACGGGTCTCGGGCATCGGGCAAGCTCCGCGCGCTCGGTCGGCCGACGAGACCGCCCTCGCGAGTCAAGCTTCTCGCCGGCTCGCGTGCAGCATAACGCCGGCCCGGGCAGGCCAGCGGCCGGCCGCACGCCTCCGCGGACTTCCTCCCCCACCAAGACCAGGGCGGGGCCTGTTTTCAACACACCACCCACACTCGCTCAACCGATCCGGAGGCTTTGAACCCGAATCGGCCCGCACGTGATTTCGCGGATAGAATGCTCGTCCGCGCTCCTGCTTTCAGCCTGTTTTGAACGCGAGGTAGGTTCAGCCCATGCAGCCGATCCTGGATGTCTACGGCCGTCCGCTGCGGAGCCTGCGGCTGTCGGTGACCGACCGCTGCAACGTACGCTGTCGCTACTGCATGCCCGAGCACGACTATGAATGGATTTCGCGCGACCGGCTGCTGACCTTCGAAGAAATGGACCGGTTGGTTGGCATCCTCGCCAGTGCGGGCGTCAGCGACATCCGCCTGACCGGCGGCGAGCCGCTCCTGCGGCGCGACCTGCCCGTGCTGATCAGCCTGCTCTCGGCCCGCCGGAATCTTCAGGACCTGGCGTTGACCACCAACGGCACGCTGCTGGCGGACGCCGCCCGCCCCCTGGCCGAGGCCGGGCTGATGCGGCTGACGGTCAGCCTGGACACGCTGCGGGCGGATCGCTTCAAGGCCCTGTGCGGGCATGATGCGCTTGATGCCGTGCTGACCGGAATTCACGCCGCCGTCGCCGAAGGTTTCCGCCGGCTCAAGCTCAACACCGTCGTGATGCGCGGCTGCAACGACGACGAGCTGATCGACCTGCTGGAATTCGCCCGCGCGGTGGAGGCCGAGGTCCGCTTCATCGAATACATGGACGTCGGCGGGGCGACGCAGTGGAACAGCGGCGCGGTCTTCAGCCAGGGCGAAATTCTCGCCCGCATCGAAAATCACTACGGCAAAGTCGCCGTCCATCCCCGCCAGGAGCCGCACGCGCCGGCGACCCGCTTCGTCCTGCAAGACGGCCTGCCCTTTGGCGTCATCCCCTCCACCACGCAGCCGTTCTGCGGCACCTGCGACCGGCTGCGGCTGACGGCCGACGGCATGCTCTACCTTTGCCTCTACGCCGAGAACGGCCTGAATCTGCGCGACATGCTGAGCGGCGCGACGCCGGACGACGAGATCGCGCGCGAGATCCGCGCGGCCTGGCAGCGCCGCGGCGACCGCGGGGCCGAGCAGCGTCTGAACACGCCGCAGCGCGGCCCGTTCGTGCCGCTGGAGCGTCTGCGCAAGGATATTCACCTCGAAATGCACACGCGCGGCGGGTGAGTACGACCCGCCCCGCACGCGCTACGTACCGGCCCGCAGGACGTCACGGATCAGCACAAACGCCTCGGCGGCGTGGACGTGCACGGTCATGCCGCGGAAGCGGGCGAGTGCTTCGAGCGATTCCAGCGAGCGCGCGTTCGGGGCCGGGCGAAGCTGCGACGCGTACGTGCGCATCGCGTCCAGCTTCGAGGTGAGTTGGGCGCTGATTTCGATATAAACCTGCGGCACAAACGCCGGATCGACGCCCGGGCCGTACCAGTGCGTCTCGGAGAGCGTTTCGTAGCAGAGCACGCGCTGTACGTTCAGCCGGCCCGGCAAGGGCCGCAGCGCCACCAGCGCCGCGTCGTAGACCTGGCGATGATCTTCGTGCACGTCGCTGCGAAACGGCAGGAAGACCCACTGCGGGTCGACCGCGCCCACCAGCGCGTGCAGGGCGCCGTTCAGCTCGTGCTCGGGCAGATGCGCCAGCTTGGTAACCGGCAGGTCCAGAAAGTGGACGCGGACCGCCCCAAGCTGCGCCGCCGCCGCCTGCGCCTCCGCCCGAACCTGGCTCACCTGCGCATCGGGAAACAGCGGCGCCCAGCCGCGCGTCACGATCGCGACGTGAACGGCGTGGCCTTCGCTGGACAACCGGCGGATGGTCCCGCCGCAACCCAGCACCTCATCGTCAGGATGCGGCGCGATGACCAGCACGTTCATGCTCGGCCCCTTCGCCCGGTCAGCCGCTGCTCGAGCTCGCGGACGCGGGCTTCCAGCGCGTCGAGCCGCGCGCCCAGCGCATCGCCGAAACGCTGTCCAACGCGAAACGACGCAGCCGGGCGGGGCGCGCCGCGCTCGTCGCTCAGCTCGGTAAGCCACAGCAGGCCATCGCCACACTGCATCAGCAGCCCAGGCGCGTCGATCCGCACGATCTGGCCGGGCGTGCCGACGTGATCCCGCCGTTCGCAGCGACGCGACCGCCAGGCGATGACCTTCTGTCCGTGCTCGTAGGTGAACGCGCCGG
>CAYOHG010000448.1:0-3294 GCA_964403685.1 uncultured Planctomycetales bacterium | reverse complement strand
GGTAGGTGTTCTGTACGCGTGCGAACGCGCGCAGCCGGCTGGCGACGCGCTCGGCGCCGAAACCCGCCGGCCCCAGCCCGCCTTCCAGCGCCGATTCAACCTCGGCCAGTCGCGGCCGCGGCGCGTCGATCAGAAACAGGCGATAGCCGCTGATCGATGGAAACGCGCGCGTAAAGGCATTCTCGGCGATGATGATCTGGTCCTGAAGGACGCTGCCGCGCAGCAGTGCCACAAACCGCAGCCGCACAGCCTCGCCGCGCTCCGTGCGAACCGACACCTCGCGGCCCAGCCCGCTGTGAAGTTGCCAGAGCACTGCGGCTTCGTCGCCGATCGCCGGAATCGCCCCATCGGTAAAGCGGGCATGCAGCTCGCTCCACGCATTGTCGGCGATGCGGCGTTCGTTGGGCACATCGGCCGCCGGCAGGACACCGGCAAAGGCAAACCCGCCCCGCTCGATGAAGCACTCAGGCGCACCGGCGATGCGCGGCTCGCGCTTCGCCAGTGGGTTGAGGCAACTGGTGGATTCACCGGCGCGCAGCCGCAGCGCGTCGACGCGAACGTCCGCCAGCCGCTCGGCCTCCTCGGGCCGCAGCCCCGCGGCTTCGCGTCCCTCGGCGGTGTTCAGGTCGAATAGCAGCGGTGCGTCGCTCTCGGCGATAAGCTCGTAGCCGCCCGAGCCCGATGCGCGGTCGTCGCGGTCGGCCGGCTCGATGCGGAACGCGCCCAGCGACGTGATGAGAAACGCGGCGCTGGCAAACAGCGCGATCGTCAGCAGACTGCGACCGCGGTTGCGACCTGCATTGCGCCATCCCAGCCGGACCCAGGCCAGCCGACTGGGCCGCGAAAACGAAGCTCCGTGCTCACGGAACACTCGGCCGTGAATCGCGCAGACTGCCGCAATCAATACCAGCACGCCCGCGCCGAAGAACGTCGCCGCCGAGCCGAGCGCGCCGCGACCTAGCCAAACGAGCGCGACGGCCGCCGCCAGCAGCGCAATATCCGGGCCACCCAGCCGGCGCGCCGCCCACGCGGTGCGGTGCGCCGGGGCATGCGGTGTCGGCGGCGCGAGTCCCCCGGCGAGCAGCTCGCGCGGCGGTCGCTTCACGAACCGCCGCAGCGCCAGCGCCATCGCCATCAGCGCCAGCGCAATGCTCGCGGCCGTACCGATGGCCAGGCCGCTCCAGGTGGCGTGGAATTCCAGCAAGGGCGTGTTCGCTGCGTCGGCCCACCAGTGGCGCAATCCCGCGATCATCAGCCACGCGTATGCGCACGCCGCCGCCGCCCCCAGCAGCGCACCGAGCGTCGCGATCGCCGCACCCTCGGCCAGCAGCGCCCGCGCGATGTCTGCCGGGGTGAAACCCAGTGCGCCCAGCAGCCCGCACTCGCGGGCACGGCGCTCCACGGTCAGCCGGAACAGCAGCAGGATGAGCATCGCCGCCGAGCCGATGACGAATAGGCTCAACCCGATGAACAGGCCGGCGAAATCCGTGCTGCCTGCCGCGGCCGCCAGCGCCCGCTCGCGCCACGACTCGAAGGTCAATCCAGCGTCCGCCGGATGCAGCCGTGCGAGCAACGCTGCCTCGTAGCGCGCCATCACATCTGCTGCATCCGCACCCGCCGGCAGCTCGACGCGGATGGAGGTCAGCCGCCCGAACCGCTCTTCCTGCCCGGCCCACAATCGCCGCGCGTCGTCCAGCGCGAGAAACACCTTGGGGGCCGTGCGGAACTGGTCCCAATACTCCTCATCCGCCGGTCGCACGCGCTTGAGATCGACGGGAAACGGCGGATCCCAGTCGTCAACATCCGCCGAATCGGTGATCCCGGGATACTGGGGAACGAATCCCGCGTCGCGGGCCGCGCCTGCCAGCGGGAGGATCGCGTCGACGGTGAATTCGTGCGCGCGTTCCTCGAGTCGGCCAAATTCGCCCGGTACGTAGTACTCAAGCGCGACGCCGTCACCGCGGCCGACGCCGAGCTGTGCCGCGGTCCATTCGTTGAGCCAGACGCGTCCGCTGGTCAGGCCGGACGAATCCTCGGCACGCCCCGTCTGCGACCGAAGCCGTCGTGCGATGACGGATTCCGGCTCGATGCCGGCCACGGTCGAATACGGCACGCTGCGCGCTGCCGGCGGGCTCACCGTTCGAATCGAGTTCGCCAGGTAGGCGATGACACCGCTGGCGTCATACGACTCGCTGCGGGCGGCGGCCAGCGCGGCGCGCTCGCTGGCGGGATCGAGGACGAGCTGGCTGCTCTCCAGCGCCAGGTATCCAAGCTCCGCGTGGGTCCGCAGCGTCAGCCCGAAGTCGTTCAGCCGGACCAGCGACCGCAGCCGGTCGTTGAGCCGCGCGGCCGGGCCGGCGGCCGGGTCGGCGAGGATGACGTTCGCCGTGCCGCGCTGGTCGATGGCGCGTTGAAGCGCCTCCAGCGGCACGAAAGCAATCAGCGGCTCACGCGGTTCAAAGTTCAGCGCAAAGCGCGCAGCCGCCGCATCGGCAGCGATGTTCGCCACCGTCGCGCGCAGTGCGATCAGCGGTTGATCGCGCCGGCCGAGCAGCGATTCAGCCGAGACGGCCTGCGGCCGGCCCATGCGCAGGATCACGTCCTCGCCGCGGCGCGCGCCCAGCTCCGCCGCAAGCGTGTCATTGATCCAAGCGCTGCCAACCGCGAGCTTTTCGCCAGGCGACCCGCTCCCGGACGCCCCTGCCAGCGGCCAGAAACGGTCGTCGACCCCGAAGATCCGAACCCGCTCGGCCCGGCGGGCGCCGTCGGCCCGCGTGGCGCTGCCGTCCATCACGATCGCGGCGGCCAGCGCGCCGTTTCCGATGGCAGCGTGCATCCGCGCCGCCAGATCCGCCGGGAAGAACCGCGCCGACCACAGCACCGCGTCGACGTTCCCGATCCGCGACAGCGCCAACGTCCGCAGGCTGCCGCGCATCGAATCTCCGACCAGCAGGGCACCGGTCAGAGCGGCGCTGGCGGCGATGACGCCCGCCAGAACGGCCGCGTACGCGCGGGCGTGGTAGGTCAGATTGCGTCGCACCAGCGCGCGTCGCCGAAATGGTCGCGAGGCGGTCGTCATGCGTCACTGCGGCTCCCTGCGTGCCGTGCGCTCAGGATTCAACCGGCCCCAGCACGCCGTCCCGCATCTGCCGGCAGGCGCCGAATCGTCGGGCCAGAGGTTCGCTGTGTGTGACAACGATCAACGCGAACCGTTCGGCCGCCTGAAGCTCCAGCAGCAGGTCGGCCAGGGCTTCCGCCGCGCGGCGGTCGAGATTCCCCGTCGGCTCGTCGGCC
>CAYOHG010000447.1:0-3300 GCA_964403685.1 uncultured Planctomycetales bacterium | reverse complement strand
GGCCGGGCGCTGGGGGGGGGCCGGGGCGCGGGCGGCTGGCACGCGCCACCGCGGGCCGCCACGGCCGCGGCACCAACGGCGTCCAGCATGCTGGCGACGTTGTTTGCGGCGGTGGTGCCCTGCTTTTTCGCGTACGGCGGCTGGCAGCATGCCCTGTGGATGGCGGGCGAGGTACGCGAACCGCGCCGCAACGTCCCGCGCGCGATCCTGGTCGGCGTGCTGGTCGTTCTGGCGACGTACCTGCTGGTGAACTGGGCCTACTTCGCGCTGCTGGGCTATGACCGCGTCGTCGCAAGCGACGCGCTGGCGGCCGACGCCGTCGCCGTCGCCTGGCCCGCGACCGGACGGCGGTTGATCGCGGCGGCGGTGGCGGTGTCGGCCTTCGGCGTGCTGAACGCCCAATTGCTGTCGGGCCCGCGGCTGATCTACCGCATGGCCAGCGACGGACGCTTCTGGCGCGTGTTTGCCACCACCGGCGCGCAGCACAAGACCCCCTGGGCGGCGATTGTCAGCCTGGCCGCGCTAGGGTTGATGCTGCTGTTGCTCTCCGGCCAAGGCGGCATCGACAAGCTGCTCAACGGCGTTGTGTTTCTCGACGGCGTGTTCTTCGTATTAACCGGGGTGGCGGTTTTCGTGCTGATGCGGCGCGGGCGGATCGATCGTGCCGCCGCCCGCGCGCTGGGCTATCCGATCGCGCCCGCGGTGTTCGTGCTGGGAGAGATCGGCGTCATCTGCGGTGCCTACGTGAACCCGGAGGTGCGCGGCGCAGCGCTCATTGGTGTGGGCTGGATCGTCGCGGGTGCGCTGCTGTACGGGCTGTTCTTCCAGGGGCCGCGGGCGTCAGGACCGAGCTAGTGCCCATCCTCAAGCCGGGCGGGTATCGGCTTTCATCCGGTCTTTTCCGGGGCCCGAGGAGTGTTCTTCAAGCGTGGTCGCGGGTCGTGCGACGAGGCAAAGAGTCAGGTTCTGAGCACGTCTTCGCGCGGCTGCGTCGTCGCGGCGATGGCGAACGAGCCAAGCAGCGTAGCGACCGACAGCACCGCCAGCAGTCCGGATTGCCAGCGGGCCGTCGGGTTGTCGAGCGCTACCCAGCGGAACGAGACCATCTCGAACGTTCCGATGAGGATGACCGCCAGCGCCGCGAGAATCCACCAGCGATTCAGGCAGGCCAGCGCGATCGCAAACGGGACGCAATAGTAGATGTATCGCTCGTGCACGCGCGTGGGCAGCACAAACGCCGCCAGCGTGATCAGAAACGCGCAGATCAGCCACGACTGGCGCGACCAGCGGCCGCGCCAGCCACAAACCGCCCAGCTCAAGAGGATGGCGCCGGCCAGCAGGCCGCGGCCCAGCGTTCGCTTGGCGATTCCGGCGAGCAGCGCGGCGTCGTCCAACAGCTTGCCGGCCGGCCGCGCCTGCGACGGCGGTCCCTGAGCGAGCAGGTCCAGCCACCAGACGTTGAACGCGTTCAGCGTCGTGCGCTGGTACATCTCGCCGGCGACCGTGGCGCCGTAGCTGGCTTCGAACCAACGCCAGGGTCGCGCGTGCTCGCCGCGGCTCATTTCGCGCAACATGAACGGCGCGGCTACGAGCGCGACGACGCCCCCGGCGGTCACGCCCGCCAGCAGCAGGCCCAGCACGCGCCGCGGCGATCCGTCGCGCGCCAGCCAGCACGCTGCGAGGATGTACAACAGCACCGGGCCCAACAGAATCGCCTGGGGCTTGAGCATGAACGCCGCGCCGTACAGCACCCCCGCCAGCACGCCGCGCCCGCGAATCAGGCAGGCCAGGCAGCCGACCAGCGGCGCCATCACCCAGGCGTCGGCCTGCGTCCAGTAGCAGGAATCCAAAAAGACCGGCGGCGCCAGAAAGGTCAGCGTGAATGCGCAGGCTTCCGCGGTGCGCGAACGCGGCGCCGGCCGCAGCGCGCGTACCAGCGTCATGACCCCCAGCGCCAGCAGCAGATCAAACACCACGCCGGGCAGCGCGCCGGCCAGGCGCGACACGGTCGTATCGATCACGCGTGAAGTGACCGGGCCTTGGATCCCCATCTGCTGCGCAGCCTGGGGCGGCACGTCGAGCGACACTTCGCGGCCATCCAGCGCGTGCCAGGCCAGCCCGCTGCCCCAGAAGATCACCGCGCTGAGCGGCGGGTAATTGTACGGATGCGCATTCGTGCGGACGGCGTTCCCGACGGCCCCGCTGCGCGGATCACGTACGCGCACCACCAGCGGCTGCCCGCGCGGCAGCTCGTACAGCGCCAGCGGTCCATGCTCGACCGCAAACGTAGACCAGCCCATGTTGCTGACGTGGTCCCACAGGTAGGAAGTCTGCGGCGCCACGCCGATGCACACGCCGCGTATCGCCAGCCCGAGCACCACCGCGACGATCAGGACGGGCGCAATGGAGATCAAGGGAGTCTGCCGCGCGGTATCGAGGGTCGCTTGGCGGGGCGGCTCGTTTCTCGACATGAGTCGTTTTTATACAACTGCCCGCGCCGGCACGGCAAGCCGGCGGCGGCCGCGATCCGGCTAGTTCCAACCCGCGGACGGGTTTATAGTGGCCGGCGTCGCGAACGTGCCCGACACTTCTCAGCGGAGCGCGACGGCGCCGGTGATCGGTCCGGGCGCGCGAGGCGAATCGGATGAGCAACCTTTCCGAGCCGCGACCTTGTCCACGCTGCGGGGACCCGAATCGGCCCGTGGCGCGTTTCTGCTCACAGTGTGGGCTGGCGCTGGATACCGCCATGGGCGAAGGGCTGGCGCCCGGGCGCGTTCGGCATCCGCGGCCCGCGGCACCGCCCCCCGGGTTCCTCCCCTGCGACGACGCCGCACAGCTGTACTATCGCTGGGCGCCGAGCGGCGGGGGCGCGCCGTTGTCGGGCACCGAGTCCATCGACGTGACGATCTTCAACGCCGGCTATCCGCTCGCGGAAGTCATGCTGCACCTCTGTGGGGACGGGCCGGATGGCACGCGGGCGTTCGCAGTCGAGCGCCGGCTCGCGGCGCTTCCCCAGGGCGAGCCGGCGCCGCTGGAGGTGCCTTCGTACGAAATCGCGGCGCCGCTGCGCGTGCTGCGCGTGGCCCTGCGCTCAGCAAAGTTCGCTCCGGAAAGCGCGAGTTCGAGCTTAGGAGGTCAACCGTGATCTTCGTGTTCATCGCGATCGTCGTGCTTGGTCTGTTCGTTCTGTTCAGCGGCCTGTTCACGGTCGAACAGCAGACGCACGCGGTCATCGAACGATTTGGCCGCTTCATCGGGATCGCCGGACCGGGGCTCAATTTCAAGGTCCCGCTGATCGAC
>CAYOHG010000446.1:0-3300 GCA_964403685.1 uncultured Planctomycetales bacterium | reverse complement strand
ACCGACAGCGGCGTGTGCAGCCGCGCGACGCAAACGGGTCGCTGCGCGGGCGAGGTGGTCGCGAGGTAGCTGACGCCCTCGCCACGATAGTCGGGGAATTCGATCAAGTCCACACCGCCGCGAGTCAGCTTGCCCAGCGCGTCGGCGACGGCGTCGGCCCGCGCCTGCCAGGCTCGCAGCGTCTCAATCGGGCCTTCGCGCGGCGACGCGCAAAGCGGAACCCGCAGCACGCACACCCCGTTGCGACTCTCGCGAAACGGGTAGCCGGTGGAGCTGATCGTCAGCACGGTAACAGCGTGCCCGCGCGCGGCCAGCGCCCGCGTGACGGCGTCCACGTAGGTTCCGATGCCGCCGCCGAACTCGGGCGGATACTCCCACGACACGAACACCAGGCGCAATCGACTCGCGGTGCTCAGTGGGCCAGGCTCCGTCTCGATGCGTTCCAGGGTCGAATCTCCGGGCGCAACACCACCGGTCCGCGCGTTCGCGCTGCGCCGATGCGCGGGCATGATATGCCGCCGGAAGGCGGCGACGATACACTGCCCCGGTGAGCAGCGGGCACGGAGCGACCGGAATGTACCGCAGCGGCATCGGCTACGACCTGCACCGCACCGACCCGGCCCGCGCGCTGATTCTGGGCGGCGTCCGCGTCGAGAGCGACCTGGGTCTGTGCGGGCACAGCGACGCTGACGTCGTCCTGCACGCGCTATGCGATGCGCTGCTGGGCGCCAGCGGGCTGGGCGATATCGGCGAGCTGTTCCCCGATACCGATCCGGCGTTCAAGGACGCCGACAGCCGCGGCCTGCTACGGGAAGTGCTGGGCCGCGTCCGGCAGGCAGGGTTCCAGCTCGTGAATGTCGACGTGGTAATCGTGGCGGAGCGGCCCAGGCTCATGGACGCCAAGCCGAAGATCCGCGCATCGCTGGCGGCTTTGCTGGGGCTGCCGTCCGAGGCGATCGGCGTGAAAGCCAAGACCAACGAGGGTGTGGATGCGGTCGGGCGCCGCGAGGCCATCGCCTGCCACGCGCTCGCCCTGCTGCGTCGCGCGTAGACGCCGGCGCAACCGCCGACTACCATCGTTTTTCTGTCCGGTGGTGCTCGGCCGCGGTCGCCCGGCGCCGTCGGCGGGTCTGCGCTCGCACTTGAACAACGGCCGGAGGCTGGTCTTGCCCGGTTGGTCGCTGCTGGATTTTCTGACGCACAACTGGGCGATCGTAGCCATCGCGTCGACGGTGGTCGTGCTGATCGCCGTCCCGGCGCAGGTGTTGATGAAATACATCCGCATCGCGATCAACATCATGCGCAGCACCGAGCCGCCGCTGGCCCGCGGACCGCTGGATTTCGATCGCCTTGAAGGCGAAGCCCTCACGTTGACGGCCTACGACGGGCTGCGACTGAATGGGATGCTGCTGCGCGGCCCGGCCGGTTCGCCGCCTCGCGGGATGATCCTCTTCGCGCACGAGTTCTGCTCGGACATGTACTCCTGCGCCCGGTATTGCCGGCCGCTGCTGGACGCGGGCTATGACATCCTGACGTTCGATTTCCGCGGACACGGTCGCTCGGACTGTGACCCCGGCTACACGCCGCGCCAGTGGGTCTCCGATCGCGAACTGGCCGACCTGCGCGGGGCGCTGGCGTACGCGCTGAGCTGGCTGGAGGCGCAGGGTCGCCCGCGCGAGGTGGGGCTGGTCGGAGTCTCGCGCGGTGCGTGCGCGGCGCTGCTGGCGGCGGAGGAGGACTCAGCCATCCGCGCGGTCGCGGTCGACGGCGCCTTCAGCACCGACTGCATGGTCGAGTATTTCATGAAGCGCTGGGCGTACATCTTCGCCAAGGTGCGCGTCGTCTACGAGAATCACCCGCCCATGTTCTGGCGCTTCATGCGCTGGGTGATGATCCGCTTCGCGCAGCGCGAGTTCAACTGCCGCTTCCTTTCCGTCCGCAAGGCGATTCAGCAGATGCAGCCGCGACCGTTGCTGTTCATCCACGGCGAGCGCGACAGCTACCTGCCGGTCGAGCAGAGCCAACTGCTCTATTCGCTGGCGGCCCAGCCAAAGTACCTGTGGATCGCCCCCGGCGCGCGGCATAACCAGGCTGCGCTGCTGCACCCCGAGCGCTACGCCGCCCTGCTGCTGGGGTTCTTTCTGCGGCACCTCGCCCCCAGCGAGCCCCAGCCGGTAGTTGTCGCCACCCCGTCCCCGCCAGCCGACACCAGGGACGAACTGCGCGCGGCGGCCGCCGAGCTCGCGGAAGTCAACCGGCTCGCCTCGTAAACGGTCGGGCGGAGTTCCGCCGTGGGATCGCTCTTCGACCGCATCGCCGCGCAAATCGCCTTCTGGCACGCCGCCAGCGTCTATCGACGCTTCGAACGAGCGCTGCGGCGCTGTGCCGAGACCCAGCAGGCCACGCTCACGCGCGTACTGACCGGCGTGGCGGGCAGCGCCTTTGCCCGCGCGCACGGATTGGAACAGGTGCGTTCCGTCGCGGAATTCCGCCGGGCGGTGCCCCTGAGCACCTACGACTCGCTGCGCCCCTGGATCGACCGGGTCATCGGCGGCGAGACGCGGGCGCTGTTCGCCGCGGGTGTGCCGATCGTCATGTTCGCAACCTCCAGCGGCACTACGGCGCGGCCGAAGCTGATCCCGGTAACCCCGGCCTTCGTTCGCGAATACCGCCGCGGCTGGAACACGTTCGGGCTCAAGCTGCTGAGCGATCATCCGACGGCGGTGCTGCGCGGCATCCTCCAGGTCAGCGGGCGATGGGACGAGACGCACACGCCGACGGGGGTGCCCTGCGGAGCGATCACCGGACTGCTCGCCCGCACCCAGAAGGCGATCGTCCGGCGGTTCTACGTCGGATCGTCCGAGCTGGCCCAACTGGACGATCCGCAGGCCAAGTACTACGCGCTGATGCGACTGGCGGCGGTTCGGGACGTGGCGTTCGCTGTGACCGCCAATCCGGCGACGCTGGTGCGGCTGGCGCAGGTCGCCGATCAGCACAGCGAGGCGCTCATTCGGGATGTGCGCGATGGCACGCTTTGCCCGAGTCTGGTCGGCCATTCAGGCGTACTCGGCGACGCGCGGCGGGGCTTACGGCCCGACCCGCGGCGGGCCGCCGAACTGGAACTTGCCCGCCGGTCGCACGCTCGCCTGCGGCCGCGCGACATCTGGAAGCTCGAGTTTCTGGCGTGCTGGACGGGCGTAAGCCTCTCGCATTACCTGCCGCTCGTCCACGAATGGTACGGTGCGATCCCAGTCCGCGACGTCGGGCTGCTGGCCAGCGAGGGGCGCGTGACCATTCCCC
>CAYOHG010000445.1:0-3315 GCA_964403685.1 uncultured Planctomycetales bacterium | reverse complement strand
GCCCCGGACCGTGCGGTGGTACCTGGAAACGCAGCGCTCTCCGAGCGTTCAGCCGGGCCGCAGCGCGGTTTCGCCGGTGTCGTCAAAGGTAGCCTGACGCGCGGCTCAAGGCGCCAGATCGAGCCAGATTGAGTAGCACATGAACTGGATCGGGTGCAGCACCCGCAGGCGGTATCCGCGGAACTGCTCGGGCGCCGCCCCTACGGCCTAGAAGGCATACTTGGCAATCGCGCCATAGTTGGGCACATCGCGAGAAACGGCGCCGGCCAATCCGTTGCCCAGCAGGTCGACACGCTCCAGCACGTCCACCTTGTCGATCACGTCCGCGCTGGAACCCACGAACCCGGTGTCGCCGGGGCGATACACGCTGGCCGTCAGCCGCGGCAGGCTTGGCGGTCCCACGTCCTCCCGCACAAAGACATCGTGAATCAACAGCCGGGTCGGCGTGCGCATCATCGCCGTGAAGGGAATTTCGCGGCGGCGATCGTCGCGCTTGCGGGGCAGCGCGCCGGCTCCCCGGTAGCCGAACACGATATTGAACCCCTGCCCCACCGGCGTCTCGGGTCCGGCGGGCAGATACTGATAGACCGTGCCGCCCTGCTCGACGGTGTGCAGCTTGGGAACGGGGGTGCCACAGAACCGCGAAACCAGCATATTGGCGCCCATGTCGCGCGCCAGCGGCTGGATCGCAACGTCTTTTTCGCCCGGGCCGGCGAACCGCCCGCCGCCCAGCAGGATGGTCGCGCCGGTGCGGATACGACGCAGCTCGAACTTGCCGACGATCGCCGCCACGTCGCACGTGGCCGGATCGCTGGCCGAAGGTTGCACGATCTGGAGCATCAGCTCGACTTCCTGAAGGTAGCCGAGCACGAACCCCAGCGATTTGTAAATCTGCTGCTTGGCGAGGTTCTCTCCGCCGACGCGCGTCTCGGGCACCCAGCCGCTGATCATCGCATCCAGCGCCGAGCGCCCGCCCGCCTCGTCCATCAGGCGGTGAAAGGCGTCCGCGGCGGTGTGACCGCGCTCGATGACGCGTTGGGGGACGCCGCGCTCCGCGGCCTTGGCCAGGAAGATGCGCAGGCCCTCGGGCGCGGGCAGGCGCGCCAGCGAGGGCAGCGCATCGCTCTCGCGCAACGAGGCCATGAGCCGGCTCGCCAGGTTCTTGTTCAGATCGAGTTGCCGCGTGAGCGTGCTCGGGCGGCTCGGCCGTTCCGGCAGCGCGTTGATCACTTCGCGCAGCGAACGGCGAAGTTGCGCCGAGACTTCTTCGATCCTCGACTGCATCGCACCGGTCGCTACCGCGCGCCCGGTGGGTTTGCGAACGCTCTTGGCCATGTTCCACCTCGCTATCAGGCTTTCACCGCACCGCTGAGACCATCCGGATTTTACATCGTCCTACCAGCCTCGCAATCCGCCGGGGCAAGCCAAACTCGGCGAAATCTCAGCGCTTTGACCCGCGCCGCGGAGCGCCGCTACACTGCCCGCCACGGCGCGCTGCTTCGCCGGCGGAGGAGTTTTGCGCATGTTCGCAGTGGGACCAGTGAACCTTCCCGCGTGGATCGATGAGAACCGCCACCTGCTCCGCCCGCCGGTCGGAAACAAGTGCGTCTGGGAAGGCCAAGACTACATCATCATGATCGTCGGCGGCCCGAACAAGCGCAAGGATTATCACGTAAACCCCACCGCCGAATTCTTCTACCAGCTTGAAGGGGACATCACGCTCGGCCTGATCGATCCTCAGACGAAAAACCGCCACGATGTGATCTTACGGCAGGGTGACATTTGCATCGTGCCGGCCAACGTCCCGCACAGCCCGCGACGGCCGGCCAATACCGTCGGTCTGGTGGTCGAATACAAGCGTCCGCCCGGCGCGCTGGACAAGCTGCAATGGTATTCCGATGACACCGGCGAACTGGTCCACGAAGCCGAGTTCAAGCTCGAGAACATCGCCGTCGATCTCAAACGCATCATGGACGAATTCTGGTCGAATCCCGGGCTGCGCCGCTGCAAGTCGACCGGCAGCATCATCGCGCCGCCGCAGGAAGCCCAGCCGCCGCCGCCGCGTTCGGCGGTGAGCTGAGTCAGTACGCGCCGGGCGCGCCGGGTGAGGTGGCGCCCGCTGCGGGTTTCGCCCCCTGACACACGGTAGCCGACCGGTCCCATGAGTGATCGCCTGGTTCGAATCAACCTCGGCTGTGGTACGACCACTCTGCCGGGCTTCGACAACATCGACAGCTCGCCCAGCGCGTTTCTCGCGCGGCACCCAACCCTCAAGAAGGTGCTTTTTCGCCTGGGACTGCTGTCACGCGGGCACTATGAAACCCAGTGGCCCACCGACATTCTCTGGCAGGACGCCAGCAAGCGGCTGCGCTACGCCGATGCGTCGGTCGATCGCATCTACTCCAGCCATTTTCTTGAGCATCTGTCCCGCGAGACGGGCCGCAAAGTGCTGACCGAGTGCCGGCGGATTCTCAAGCCCGACGGCATCTTCCGTCTGATTGTGCCCGATCTTGTCTTTCATGCGCAACGCTACCTCGACGAGACGCGCAGCCTGATCGAACAGGACCGGTCCGATCGCGGCGTCCACGACCGCTTTCTGAACACCATGCAAGGCGGCTATCTTGATCGCCGCCGCTCGGCGCATTTCTACATGTATGACTGGCCGACGCTGCGGCTCATCCTCAGCGAGTCGGGCTTCCGCAACGTCCGCCGCTGCGAGTACCAGCAATCCGCCGACCCCGAATTGGCGCGGCTGGACAACCGCCCGGATGAATCGCTGTACGTGGAGATGAACGGATGACCGGCGCGCGCGGCGCAGGCCGGCTGGACCGGCCGAATGCTCGTTTTGCCGGTCGCGCTGCCCCTTCGCGCTCCGCTGGAAGTACGCCCGCAGTGCTGGACAATGCCGGATCGTCGGCCGGGCCGCCTCGAACCGCTCTCAACACACTGCCCTCGATTCACGCCCGTTGATCGGCTCGGGCCGTTGCGCGTGGCCGGGAGAATCCGAGATCAGGCGTTGACGGAGACTGGTCAACGCCCACTAGGCGACGCAAGCGCCGCGCGAATGCACACTCCGTCGTGGGAACCGTTCGCGGCCTGAACCGCCCCCGGTTGGCCGGGTCGATGCTCCCGCTCGGGAAACACGCCTGTCGTTTCGGGGTCCGGTTCTGGGTAAGAAGCCAGTTCCCCAGGGCTCAGGGCGCTGTCCAGGAATCCACGACTTTCGAGAGGATTACCGCGCCGCGCTCGCCTTGCTCGCGCGATACGTCGAGATGCGTGACTGCTCGGATTGTCCGAGGCGCGCCGGGTGCAACC
>CAYOHG010000444.1:0-3316 GCA_964403685.1 uncultured Planctomycetales bacterium | reverse complement strand
GCGCTGCGCCAAGCGCGCCCAGCACTTCCAGCTCGCCGCAGGCAAGTTGCCGCACCGGGTCGAGCAACCGCGCCGCCGCCGGCCCGGCCAGGCGCTGCGCCTCGGCCGGCAGCCCTTCGTCCAGTGCGCGCTGGGCCGCGTATTCTCCCTGCGCTCCCAGCCAATTACGCTGCGCCAGAACTCCGAGCACGATCGCGCCGAGCGTCGCCGCCGCGGACACGAGATAGCGCCGCCGCAGCAACCCGCGTACCCCGCCGGCACGGCCGCCGCCCGAATGTGTTTCAGCTCCACGGGTGGCCTCACGACACTCCGCCCAGATCAGCCCCAGCACGGTGTAGTGCACGAGCGGAACGACGCTGAGCCGCAGGCCCGGCCCAAACAACGCATCTGCCAGCAGGGCCGCCAACGAAGCCAACAGCGTGGTTCGAATCCAGCGGCGCGGGCCGGCGGCTGGATCGCCCAGGCAGGCCCCCGCGGCGATGAAGGCAGCCACGTACCCCGCCACCAGCAACAACCCCCCCACCAGCCCGATTTCGGCGAAAACCTCGAAGATCTCGTTGTGGGCGTGCTCCACCAGTTCCGCCATGAACGACGCCGGATCCAGCACTCGATCCTCCACTGCCAGCGAGCCGGCGACGCGCGGATAGGCACCGGCGCCGAATCCGCTGATCATGCGGTAACTCCAGAGGATCGCGGCGTATTTCCAGGCATACAGCCGGAATCGAATGGTCTCTCCGCGGGCCATGGCCAGATCGAGCGTGGTGTTGGACGCGAACCACACGCCGGCCAGCGCGACCAGCACCCCAGCCGACAACACCGTCCAGCGCACCCAGCGGCGTGACCGCACCAGTACGACCGCGAGCAGGCCCGCCAACAACCCGAGGTACGCTCCGCGCGAATCCGCCAGGCGAAACCCGCCGACGCACGTGCCCAACGCCGCGATCGCCAGCAGGGCCGTGAGCAGCGCACCAGCGCCGCCGGACATCCAGGTACCGCGCGACCCCTGAGCCAGCCATGCGCCCGGGATCATCAGCCCCACGAGCAGGACCGCCGCCAGCGTGGCCGGGTTTCCGATTGGGAATCCCGGCCGATGTTCCGGGTTGCGCTCGAGGTAGTACCAGATGCACAGGCCGGCGGCGACCGTCGCGACCGCTGCCAGCGCGACCAGCGCGGCACGAACATGCCGCGATTCCAACGTCCAACCCAGCGTCAGCGCCCAGGCGACACCCATCGCGTAAAGGGTCGATTGGCCGAAAGCCCCCGGCGGGTCCTTTGTCCACGCGCAACTTGCGAACGAAAAGGCCACCCAGGCAATGAAGAAGCCCTGCGAGGCGAACCAGACGCCTTTGGTGGTCGGACGCGCCGGGGGGCGCAGGCCGGATACCAGCGCCCGCGCCGCCAGCAGGAGCAAACCACCGGCGGCGGCCAGATGAAAGACGTAGTCCTTGATCTCGGTGCCCCGAATCGAGTGAACCCAGCCGCCAAGCGATTGAATGTCCGTCAGGGGTTTGAGCCAGGAGTGTTCGGACCAGGGAATGGCGCCGGGGTAGCTGCCGCCTTCGGGCGAGCTGATCAGCAGGATGCTCCCGGCCAACGCGGCGCCGGCCAGCAGCAGGCTCAGCCACGAGACCCGATCGCGTACGCTCAAGCTGGCTCCCGCCCGGGTTATTCCGACCGCCCTTCGCGCGACCGATCGCCGCCGCGCCGCTGCGCCCGGATGTACCATGAGTACGCATGAACCGCAAACACCGTTCGCTGGGGCGCGCCGCCCATCGGGAGCGGAAATCCGCGCGCGAAACGTCTTGTCGCGGCGCGCGGCGAAGTGTATTTTGGCCGCACACGGACAGGGAAGTCACACGTGATCGCACAACTCGTCGAGCGGCGGCCAGGAAGGCCGGCATTGAGTAGCTTTCTGGACACCCCCATTCACCTGATCGGCATTGGCGGCAGCGGCATGTCCGGCCTGGCCGAGATGCTGCACCGCAAGGGCGCGCGCGTCAGCGGTTCGGACCGCTGCGCGTCGCCGCTGCTGGCGCGGCTGGCGGCCGAGGGCATCACCGTCTCCACCATTCAGACCGCCGACTCGTTCCCCGAGCGGGCCGAGCTGGTGGTGGTCTCGGCGGCGATTCCCGAAGATCATCCCGAGCTTCAGCAGGCCCGCCGGCGCAACCTCCGCGTTGTGCGCTACGCCGAGATGCTGGGAATGCTTCAGGCCGACGGCGGGGGCATTGCCATCGCCGGCACGCACGGAAAGAGCACCACCACGGCCTGGCTGACGTATGCGTTGCGGCTGGCCGGGCTGGACCCCAGCTTCATCGTCGGGGCCGAGGTGGAGCAACTCGGCGGCAGCAGCGGGGCCGGCGACGGACCGCATTTCGTGGTCGAAGCCTGCGAATACCAGCGCTCGTTCCTGCACCTGTGTCCGCAGTCGGCGGCGATCTTGAATATCGAGGAGGATCATCTCGACTATTACGCCGGCCTGGACGCGATTTGCCAGGCCTTCGCGGAGTTCGCCGGGCGCATTCCGCGCGACGGGCTGCTGGTAACCAGCGGGGAGGATCCGAACTGCCGCGCGCTGGCGCGCGGCGCCGCCTGCCGCAGCGAGCTGGTCGGGCTTTCGCCGTTGTTTGACTGGAGCGCCGCCGACCTCGCCCTGGTCAACGGCTGCTACACCTATACGCTGCTGCTGGAGGGCAAGCCGCAGATGCCGGTGAAGCTGGGCCTCCCGGGCATCCACAACGTGCGGAATTCGCTGGCGGTAATTGCGCTGGCGCGACACGCTGGGGCCGGTTGGCCTCCCATTCAGCAAGCGCTGACGGATTTCCGCGGTGCCCGCCGCCGGCTGGAAACACGGGCGGTCTGCGACGGGGTGCGCATCGTCGACGATTACGCGCACCACCCCACCGAGATTCGCGCCACCCTGCGCGCGGCGCGCGAGCAGTTTGACCCGCGGCGGCTGTACGTCGTATTTCAGCCGCACCAGCACTCTCGCACGCGCTTCCTGCTGGACGACTTCGCGGCGAGCTTCGCTGACGCCGACGAGGTCGTGGTGCCCGACATCTACTTCGTCCGCGACAGCCAGCGCGAGCGCGACCTGATCGGGTCCGGAGACCTGGTGAACCGCATCGGCCGGCGGGGCGGGAACGCGCGGCACGTGACCGACTTCGACACCATCGTGCGCGGCCTGCTCCCGAAGCTACAGCCCGGCGACGTCGTAATCTCAATGGGCGCCGGCGACATCTGGAAGGTGGCCGATGAGCTGGTTCAGCGGCTTCGAAGCGATCTGACGGCCTGAGGTTCCGCTTCGCGATCACAC
>CAYOHG010000443.1:0-3317 GCA_964403685.1 uncultured Planctomycetales bacterium | reverse complement strand
GTAAAACACGCGCAGTCCCCGGTCCAGCATCAGCTGGGCAGCCGCGGCCAGCGGTTCGACAAACACCGCTTCGTCGTCGTCGATCGCATCCGGCACGATGTGACAATTCTCCGCCGGCACGCAGACGTGCTCCGCGAATGCGCCGTCGCGCCCGAGGATGCCGAGTACCGTGCGCGGCCAGGCGTGCTTGCGGGCGCTTTCCGTCGCGGCGGCGCCCGGCGCGGCGCAGTTGATCTCGGCGACGACGCGCCGGCCGCGCAGCGGGTCGGGTCCGTCGATGACTTCGCCGACGAACTCGTGCCCCAGGACGCCGTCGAATGTCAGGTATCCGCGGGCGAGTTCAAGATCGGTTGCGCAGATGCCGGCTCGCCGGACGCGCACCAGGACTTCGCCGGCGGCGGGCGTCGGCCGCGGTGCGTCATGCACCAGCCGGATGCCGCTGGGTCGCGTTCGGTCGGTTCGCAGGGCCAGCATCTGAAGCGCTCCGCAGCGCAGCGTGCCGCCAGGCGACAGCTCCGCATCAGTGGTGTAGCGGTCCGTCGCAAGGACGGGTTCGGACAGGCCCGCGGTCTACTGTTGCAGCGGGTTCATGTCGCGCAGGAACTCAACCGTGCCGTCCCAGGATTTTCGGAGCATGCCGACCTGCGGCTGGCGGCGGCTCTCCGGAATCTGCCCGGCCTTGGCGAACGCATTGGGGGCGTTCTGCTTGAACCACGCTTCCCACTCGCGGGCGTTGCACTGATGGGTCTCGCCGGTCAGCCGCACCAGCGAAGCCTCGCACGCCGCGACCACCGGAAACTCGCGGTCGCGCAGGCCGGCGATCAGCGCTTCGAGCGCCTCGACGTGCTGGCAGGCGCCCAGCCCGCGCGCCGCCGCCGCGCGCACGTTGCGGTCCTCATCGTGCGCGAGATGGTCGCGGAAGGTCTCGCGCAGCGTTTCCCCAGACTCCGCCGCAGCGCCGCCCGCCTCGGCCCGTTTCGCCAGCACCAGCATCGCATCCCAGCGCGTGACAGCATCCGGCGGGCGGACTTCCTCCGGCTCATCGTCCGCGTGATTGACGATCTTGAGGCAGGTTTCCACGGCCCGCGGGTCGCCGGTCTCGCCCAACGCGCGGATGGCCACGCAACGGGCCTGCCCGTCGCTTTCCAGCAGCGCGATGGCGATGTACCCCTTGATCGCCCACTCGCGCTGGGCTTCCCTGCTGTCAGCGATGCGGGCGACGGCTTCGCGACGAAGGTCCGGATCGCTTTCCGCGACCGCCGCCAGCATGAACTGCTGCGGCGAGCGGCGCGGCGTGAAGATGTTGCGGACGGCCTCGTCGATCTTGGCATCCGAGCAGCCCGCCAGGCCCAGCAGGAAACCGCCCGCCAAAGGCAGCATCCGCCGGAGGGTCCGGCGGTCACGACAGCTCGGGTTCGGGCAATGCCGAAGCGATGTACTGCTCAGCCTCAACCATCTCGACATGTTGGATTTCGTGTTCGAGGAATCGCGAGCCGATACTGGCAAACCGCGCCGGATTGTCGCTCACGAATGCCCGCATGCTACCGGGCTGCGCAGCGCGCGACAAGCCGCCGTGGTCGGCCAGCAACGCATGCACCGTGCGGGCGATTTCCTGGCCGCTTTCGACGATCTGGACGGATTCGCCCAGGAACGCGGAGATCGCCCCGCGGAGCATGGGGTAGTGCGTGCAGCCCAGCACGACCACCTCGAGCTCGGGCGAGCGCAGCGGCGACAGATAATCTTCGACCGCATACTGGACCAGCCGGTCGTCGGCCGGGCGGCCTTCCTCCACGATCGAGCCGAACAGCGGGCAGGCCCGCAGCACGACGCGGGCCCGCGGCGCGCGGGCGGGTATTTCCCGCCCGGAGGCATGGCTTGCGCCCGTCGCCTCGGTTCCAAGAACCGCGATCGTGCCCGTCGGCGCCAACCGAACGGCCGCTTCGGCGCCGGGTTCGACTACGCCGACCACCGGCACGGGCAGTTGCTCCTCGAGATCAGTCATCGCCAGAGCGCTGACCGTGTTGCAGGCGACGACGATCAGCTTCGGCTCGAAGCGCAGCAGGAAGCGCGCGTCCTCCAGGGCGAATCTTGCCACGGTATGTCGCGACTTGATCCCGTAGGGCACGCGGGCGGTGTCGCCGAAGTACACGATGTCCTCGTCGGGCAGCAATCGCCGCAGCGAACGCACGACCGAGAGGCCGCCAAGACCGGAATCAAACACGGCGATCGGGCTGTTGGGGTTCACACCGTCCTCCATGACGCGTGCGGGCGACTTGCCGGGCTGGCTTGCGCGGCGCGGCTCAGCTTCTCTTCCCGCCTTCATCGGCTGGCTCCAGCCAGGCGCGCAACAGGCGGCTGAGCGCCACGGCGGCCACTCCGCCGACCAGCAGTATACCGACCATCGCAAGCAGCACGAAAGGCTGAGTTTCGGCGGCGCCGCGGACCGCTTCGAACTGCCTGGCGACATGCGCTCCGGCCGGCCGGCTGAGCCACAGGGCCAGCAGCGCCCCCAGCGCCAGGGGCGGACCGAACGGGATCAGCGCGCTGCGTTTCGAGAAGAGCGTCAGGATCCAGGCGGCCAGGGCCACCACGACCGCGGCGATGAAGGCCAGCAGGACGACGTCCCACCCCGCTGCCGCCCCGATCGCAGCGAGGATGTAGATATCGCCGCTGCCAAAGGCCTCGCGCCCCAGCGCCAGAGTGAACAGCACGCGGATCGAATAGCCCAGCAGCACGCCGACGGCCAGCCCGTGCAGTGCGAACACCGCGGCGGCCAGCGGAGTCCAGCCCGCGATCGGCGACCAGCTCATCGCCGCCGACCAGGCCGCCGAAACGCCGGGAACTTGATCCACCAGCAGACCGGCCAGCAAGGCGGCGCCCAGCGCCGGCGCCAACCACAGCAGCTCCGAAAGCGCCACGCGCCGCGCCGCGGGCGCTTCGGCGGCGATGGCCTAGTGCAGTTCCTGGTCGGCGACGCGCGGCTCACGGGCCGAAAGGACCATCGCCGCCAACAGCGCGAGCAGCCCGGCGGAGACCGCCGCGACGCGCAGTGCCGAGTCCGTGACCGCGGCCGCGATTAATAGCGAAATGGACACCAGAACGATGCTGCCGACCGCGAGTGCGACGGCGCCGCCGGCAAGCGCGGAGGCGGGCTGGGCCTCTTCGGCGACGGACTCGCCCGGCACTTCGCCAGCCTGCGGCTCGACTGCCGATGCGCCTCGAGCCGTGCGCGCCGCGCGCCACAGCCACAACACGCCAACGACCGTTCCCGCGGCGCCCGCCGCGGTATCCGTCGCCGGCAGGTTTACGCCGAGCTG
>CAYOHG010000442.1:0-3322 GCA_964403685.1 uncultured Planctomycetales bacterium | reverse complement strand
ACCACGACCACTGCCGCTGCATGTCCTCGGGCATCTCGCGGCGGTGCGCCTTGTAGTCCGCGTACATCTTGCTGCGGAACGACTTGCCGGAGTCGAAGCTCACGACGCACCAGTCCGGGCGGTAGGTGCGCATCATCTTCTGGAACAACAGGGTGAACCCGTACAGCACGCGGGTCGGGAACCCGTCGGAGGCGTGCTGCGGAGGCAACGCGAACTGCACCCGGAACGCGTGGTTGCTGCCGTCCACCAGGAACATCTTCTGCGGCAAGTCCCCCCTCCCGGCGGGTCACTAACCGGGGCGGGGGGCCCCTTGGACGACGGCCCGCCGCCGCGCTATCGGACCGGTCCGGTCCGACGCGCCGTGCGCCGAAGCACCTTGCGCAGCAGGGCCGCCGGCTCGGGCAGCCCCGCCATGTGCGTCAACCCAAGGTAAACGATCGATCCCAGCGTCAGCCCGCCCAGCGCTTCTGCTGCGCGCTGGACGACCGCGGTTCCCGGCGGCCCGAACCAGTGCACCCATTGCTGACGCGCGATCGCGACCGCCGCGGCGCTGAGTGCCGCCGCCGCCAGCATGCGCCCCAGCGCCGCGGCCAGCTCCGCCGACCAGAGCGGCGACGGGCAGCGCCGGTGCAGGATGTGCAGCCCCCAGACGACGTTGAGTGTGGAGGTCAGCAGGCTGCTGATTGCAAAGGCGGATTCGCGCACCGCTGGGAACCAGACCAGGATGAGGCTCAGCAGCACGTTCAGCGGCAGCAGGACGCAGCTCAGCCGCACGGGCGTGCGGACGTCGCCCAGGCTGTAAAAGCCCCGCAGGACGATGTGCTGCACGCAGTAGGCCCACATGGCGGCGCCATACCAGGCGAGCACCACCGCGGCGCGGCCGGTGTCCGCCGCCTCGAAGCGCCCATACTCGAACAGGAAGCGGACGATCGGCGTCGCCAGCACGATCATCATGGCGCCGGTCAGCAGCCCTTCGAACGCCGCCAGCCGCAGGGTGGCGCCGACCTGCCGGCCCCACTCGTCCCAGGCGCCGCGCGACGCGGCTCGGCTGAAGGCCGGCAGCGCCGCGGTCGCCAGCGAGATCGCCAGCACGCCGAGCGGGAACTGGTACAACCGCTGCGCGACGGTGATGCTGGCGAGCGCGCCTTCGCGCAGCGGGTAGGCGAAGGTCAGCCCGAGCAAGGATCCATGCGACGGGCCGCCCTCGATCCGGGCCAGCAGATTGCAGATTTGCGCATCGAGATACACCCCGAAGAGCAGCACGCCCTGCCCCAGCACGACCGGCGCCATGCGTGTCAGCAGCGCCCGCACCTGCGGGTCGCGCGGCTCAAACCGCCAGCGGATGCGGATGCCACGCCCGCGAATCGCCGGGATCAGCAGCACAATCTGCACCGCACCCGCGGCCAGCACGCTCGCCGCTACGATGTAGATCTGCGCGGCCGGGTCGGGTCCGGCCAATTGCGGCCCCAGCCAGACGATCGCCGCGATCATCATCAGGTTCAGCACGATCGGTGTCAGCGCCGGCAGGCCGAAGCTGCCGACGCAATTGAGCATCCCGGACAGCAGCGCCACGATGCAGATGGAGACCATGAACGGCAGCATCAGCGCAGCCAGCCCGAGCTGAAGCGCGCGGGCGGCGGCGTTGGCGGGGTCCGGCGGCGAGAGCAGGTGCAGCCCCAGAATGCCCAGCTCCAGCGCGATCAGCAGGACCAGAAGTACGCACAGCAGCAGCGTCAGCGTCCGCGAGAGCAGTTGCCAGGCGGCCGGCTGACCGTCGCGTTCGAGTGTCTGAGCGAATACGGGGACGAACGCGGCCGACAGGGCGCCCTCGCCGAAGAGCCGGCGGAACAGGTTGGGAATCTGAAACGCGAGAAGGAACGCGTCGTTCACCCACCTGGCCCCGAAGGCGTGAAACAGGAGCATGTCGCGAGCCAGGCCGGTGAGGCGCGAGAGCAGGGTACAGAAGCCGATCACGCCGGCGGCGTTCAGAATGGAGTGGCTGTCTCGCATCGTGGGGGGCCGCTGTGACCTCCGGAGTGGGGCGCGTCGCGCGGTCGGGAACGGAAACTCTGCGAGCGGGGGCGAAGTGTACGGGATTCCCGTCGGCGGATGAACGGGGGTGGCGTGTCGCAGCCAGCCCGTCGGCGGACGCGGGGGCGGGGCGTGCGGACCCCGTGCGTTCGGGCGAGCCGCGACCGTGGGTTATGGGACATGCGGAATCGCTTCCGGTCCGCTGGTTCGTGCGCCGGCCATTGAAAAAGTGTCCGTGATTCGCGTCAAAACAGGTGGATCATGCTATTGCCTTTTGAAACTGCCTTGGCTAGGATGAATCGCGTAGGGTCAGGGCCGGCGTTTCTGCCGGGGCGATTCGTCTGCATCGTAGACGGCGCTGCTGCGGGAATGGGAAAGAAGTCCGCCAGGGCGGGTCTGAGCGCCCACTTCCGAAATGTCCCTGATCGGGAAACGAGACGTACGAGTCAAAAGAGGGCTTGAAAACTTCCACAGAGTGAGCTAGAGTGCGATGAGCACACTCTGAGAAGGGGATAGCAGTGATCGGACGGGCCGGTCACCCATCTCTCGGGCTTTTTCTCCAGAGGAGAGGAAGATGCTGAAGAAGTTCCTTGCTACTGCCGTTGTCATGTCGGCCGCGACAGTCGCCTTTGCCCAGTCGGCGAGCATTGCCAGCTTCCCGGCCGGTACGGGCGGCGGCCTGTCGTCGTTCGACGTCACCCTCGCGTATCCGTCCGACTGGCTCGGCACGGATATGACCGTCAGCCTGACGGGCGGGACGGCGACGATCGTTAACGCCAGCGGCGCCGGCCCGGCCGGTTCGCTGAGCGCCCCGGTCGTCTTCCGGAACGACGCCGCCCCGACCCCCGGCGAAATCGACACGTTCATCAACGGCCCCGGCTTTGCCCCGGATTGGTTCAACCCGGTCAGCCTGGCCACCCCGCTGGCGAACATGATTGCCACGTCGACCTTCATCGGCTCGACCGTGGGCCCGCTGACCTGGTTCGACACCGCCGTCCTCGGCGCTGGCAGCCACACCGCTCTGCGTCTGGTCCTGAATGACGGCGCCAACGGCCCCGTCTCGGACGATCCGGCGACTGGCCCGCAGATCGGTTCGATCTTCGGCCGCTTCACGTACAACGACGGCGGCACCGTGGCTGAGCACCAGTACAACATCCCGCTGTACCAGGCTCCGGAGCCCAGCACCCTCGCGCTGCTGGCCCTCGGCGGTCTGGCTGGCCTGATCCGCCGCCGCTAGTTCGCGGTTGCGAGTCAGCGTAGTACCGAAGTATCCACCCGGACGGTTCTAGCC
>CAYOHG010000441.1:0-3340 GCA_964403685.1 uncultured Planctomycetales bacterium | reverse complement strand
CTCGTGGGCTCCGCGGCCGCCGGACTGTGGAACGGGACGCTGGTGACGCTGCTGCGGCTGC
This sequence comes from uncultured Planctomycetales bacterium, assembly GCA_964403685.1. Taxonomy (GTDB): domain Bacteria; phylum Planctomycetota; class Phycisphaerae; order UBA1845; family Fen-1342; genus CAYOHG01. Next base: position 3,279 of record CAYOHG010000441.1, on the reverse strand, counting down.
AACCGATCGTGGCCACGCTCATTCTGATGGTCGCCGGCCGAGGTGTCGCGCAGCTTCTGACGGACGGCATGATCATCACGTTCGAAGATGCGGGGCTGGCCTACCTGGGCAACGGGGCGATGTTCGGCCTGCCGCTGCCGGTGTCGCTGATGGCGGCGCTGCTGGCGCTGACGGCACTGGGCACGTCGCGCACGGCGTTGCGGCTGCTGATCGAGGCGGTCGGGGACAACGAGATCGCCAGCCGGCTGGCGGGCGTGCCCGATCGCATGGTGAAGCTGGCCGTCTACGGCTTCTGCGGCCTGTGTGCCGGTCTGACCGGCGTGATTGAGTGCTCCTACATCAAGGCTGCCGACGCCAACAACGCCGGACAGTTGCTCGAGCTGGATGCGATCCTGGCGGTGGTCATCGGCGGGACGTCGTTGGCGGGCGGACGGTTCCTGCTGTTCGGCGCGGTGGTCGGGGCGATGCTGATGCAGACGCTCACCAAGACGCTGTACATGCTCGACGTCAGCGCGGAGATCGCGCCGGCGCCCAAGGCGATCGTGGTCATTCTGGTCTGCCTGACGCAATCGCCCGCGGTCCGCGAGTGGTTCGCCAGCCGCCGCGCGGGAGTCCCGGCATGATCTCGCTAGTCTCGCCGCGCAACCTGTCGCTGGCGGCCACCGCGACTGTTCTGCTGGCGCTCTATGCCGCCGGCGCGCTGGTCTACCCGCACTTCGCGTCGTGGGGCGTAGCGCGAAACCTGCTGGTGGACAACGCCTTTCTGGCGGTCGCCGCCTGCGGCGCGACATTCGTGATTCTCTCCGGCGGCATCGACCTTTCGGTCGGTGCCCTGATGGCCTTCACCAGCATCCTCATTGCCGCGTTGATCGAGCGGGGCGGGTTTCATCCGGCGGCGGCGATCGCGACGGCGCTGGCCGCCGGGGCGGTGTTCGGCGCGGCCCAGGGCCTGCTGATTCAGGTGTTCCGGCTGCCGGCATTCCTGATCACGTTGGCGGGCATGTTCTTTGCGCGCGGTGCGGCTTTCGCAGTTCATCCGCATTCGCTGGGCATCATGCACCCGTTCGTGGCGGAAACGCTGAACGAGTCGCTATCGGTGCGACTGCCGCTGGGGGCGCGCGGTGTCGTGCTGCCGGTGATCGTGCCGGCGTTTGTGGGCATTTTCGCGCTGGCGCATTACGTCCTGGGCCAGACGCGCTTCGGGCGCGCCATCTACGCGCTGGGCGACGATGAACCCGCCGCACGGCTGATGGGCCTGCCGATCGCCGCGACGCGGATCGGTGTATACACCGCGTCCGGAGCACTCTCGGCGCTGGCCGGCGTGCTGTTCACGCTTTACCAGCAGTCGGGCGATCCGGCGGCGTGCAAGGGGCTCGAGCTGGACGCCATTGCGGCGGCGGTCATCGGAGGAACGCTGCTGCGCGGCGGCGTGGGGTCCGTCGCGGGAACGCTGATGGGCGTACTGATCCTGGGATTGATCCAGACGATCATCACGTTCCAGGGCAATCTCAGCTCGTGGTGGACGCGGATCGTTGTGGGAGCGCTGGTACTGGGCTTTCTGGGGGTTCAGCGCGTCATCGAGGCCACGACCCGCAGGCTGGCGCGCGAGACCGGCGTCGCCTAGACGCGATCGCTCGCCGCATGCGGCGCGCCGTGTGCTACTGCGACGCGTTCACCGCCAGGATGATGTTGACGAGAATACTCAGCACCGCGACGGCTCCGAGCGTGATCGCCAAGCCCAGCGGCGCGCCCTGCGACACTGGGCGGGGCGGCTCGACCGGTTGCGTCGGCTGCACCTGGCCGGTCGCCAGCGCGGCGAACACGTCGTGGCCAAGGTGCTGCTGGGCGTACCGCGGAGGCTCGTTGCGGGCCAACTGTTCGAGGTCTTCGATCAGCTCCTTGCAGCTCGGGTAGCGCTCCTCGCGGTTCTTGGCCATCATCATCTCGATCACCGCGGCACAGCCGGCCGTCAGCCTGGTGTTAATGTGGTCGGGCGGGATGAGCGGCTCCTTGAGGTGCTTGTGCATCACGCCTGACGGTGTGGGCGCCTCGAAGGGCACGCGGCCGGTGACCATGTGGTAGAAGGTGGCGCCCAGCGAGTAGATGTCGGCGCGCGCGTCGATGTTCACCTCGCCGCGGATCTGCTCGGGGCTGATGTAGTAGGGTGTGCCGTAGGCCCGGCCGGCCTCGGCCATCGCGGCCTCGCGGTCGCTGGTGGCGCGGGCCAGGCCCATGTCGGCCAGCTTGGCGACGCGGTTGCGCGTCAGCATGATGTTCTTCGGCTTGACGTCGCGATGGATGATCCCGCGGCTGTGCGCGTGGCGCAGCGCTTCGCCCACTTGGCGCGTGATCTGTACGGCCTCGGCTTCGCTGTACAGCTTGCCACCGGCGATCTCGTCGTAGACGGTGTCGCCCTCGACGAACTCCATCACGAAATAGTGGAAGCCGCCCGAATCGCCCACGTCGATGGCCTGCACGATGTTGTTGTGGTTGAGCTGGGCGGCCGCCTTGCCTTCCTTGTAGAAACGGTCGACGAACTCGGCGTTGCGGCTGAGCTTCTTGGGCAGGATCTTGATCGCGACCACTCGATCAAGGCTGAGTTGCTTGGCGCGGTAGACGACCGCCATCGCGCCCGCGCCGACTTTTCGCTGCAGTTGGTAGCCGGGGATCTGCTGGGCTGGACGCCCGCCGGAATCTTCGCTTCCGCCGGTGAGACGGTTCAACTGGCTGCGCGTGACGAAGCCCAGTTCGACCAGCACGTCGGCCAGCGGACGAGCTGCGCCGTTATCGGCCTGTGATTTCTGCTGGGTCGAAGCTTCGAGCAACTCGTCGGGCGTAATCAGGCTGCGATCGAGCGCGAGGCGACCAAGTTGACTGTCGTCCCTCAGATCGGACACGGGCAGGCGCGCTCCCTCAATTCGGCCACGCAGCGGAACACCTTTGCTCCAAAGATGTTAGCCGCGCAACGTGAGTGCGACCGAACATCGCCGGCACCGAATCATAGGGGCCGGACGGCCGCACTGTCGAGGCGCCCGCCGCCAGCGCGCGGAAACATCCCCGCCGGCGCGAACGATACTCGGACCGACCCCGCTGTATCATCGGCATACGCGAACCGGTGCTACCGCCTGGAGGCAGGGAATCGTCTCGGTCGTACGCTGCGGTGGAGATTCGTACATGCGCGCCGAAACGCTGCTGGCCAAGCTAAACGAGTTGCGCCACGAAGTGGAGGACGATCCCGCGGATGTCGAGTACCTCGCGCTGCACCATGCCTTCTGCTTT
>CAYOHG010000440.1:0-3341 GCA_964403685.1 uncultured Planctomycetales bacterium | reverse complement strand
TCCAGACACCGAACGGCAGGCCGGTCTGTTCGGCCAGCTCCGGCAGCCGCGCGGGGTTCACCTTGTTGACGGGCACGAAGTAGGCGGCGCACAACTCCCACACATCGACCATCGCGAAACCGGGCTCCCGCAAGGCGGTTTCGAGCAGGTCTACAAGGTTTGGATCATGCCCGCTGCTGCGCGCCACGAACGACGCACCGGCGACGCGCGCCGTGCCGGCAATGTCAAACGGCCGTTCGCCGAAACCGAGTGGAGACGTCGGCGTGAGCGCCGCGGTCGGGGTCGTCGGCGAAGCCTGCCCGCCGGTCATGCCGAAGTTGAAGTTGTTGCAAACGATCACCTTGATCGGCACGCCGCGGCGCGCCCCGTGAACCAGATGCGCCGTGCCGATGCCGCAGCCGCCGTCGCCCACCAGAACGATGGTCAGCAGGTCGGGCCGCTGCCGGCGGATGCCCTCGGCATAAGTGAACGAGCGGCCGTGCAGCCCGTGAAACGTGTGACACGAGAAGTAGCGATCGGCCGTGCCGATGCAGCCGATGTCGGAGACGATGCAGACCTTTTCGGGCGGCAGGCCCAGACGATCGATTGCCTGGCCGAGCCGCTCGAGCACGAGGCCGTGCGAGCAGCCCGGGCAATAACACATGTCGTCGCGCGGCGCGCTGAGGACGGTCATGGTCGCGCCTCCGCCAGGATGCGTTCCGCGGGGGTCGCCTCGCGGACGCAATCGACGATCGTCGCCGGCGCGATCAGTCCGCCGTCAAAACGCGTCAGCGATTCGACCGGCACGTCGTGAATCACGCGCCGCAGCTCGTCGGCGTACAGGCCGATGTTGAACTCCGGCACGAGCACGCGCCGCACGCGCGGGGAGAGCGCGCTGCGCAGCGCCGATTCGGGAATCGGCCAGAGGCTGTAGAGCGTCAGGTGGGACACGACTACGCCATCCGCGCGGAGCTGCTGAACGGCCTGCCGCGCGGCGCCGTCCGCCGCTCCATACGAAACAATCAGCACCTGCGCGGTCGAATCGAGATCGGCCTCGAAGTCCTCGATCAGGCCGCGGCGGGCCACGATTTTTTCGCGCAGATGAGTCAGTTTGCGCTCGATCCGCCGCCGATCGATGGTCAGCAGGCCGTCCTCGGAGTGAATCGAGCCGGTGAAGCGGACGCGCTGCGTCCCGCCGACGGGCGCGAACGCGGGCACATCTTCCGGCGCGTCGATGGCATAGGGCTTGAACGGGCCCGAACCCGCGTATTCGTGCCGCGAGTGAATCGGCGGAAGCTCGATCGCGTCCAGGTCAACCGTCTGCCGCGTCAGGGCGACATCTTTCGAGCTGAGCAGGATAACCGGCGTGCGCAGTTGCTCGGCAAGGTCGAACGCGCGGTGGGCGAGCCGATAGGCCGAGGCCGCGTCGCTGGCGGCCAGCACTGGCAGCGGGAACCCGCCGGCGGTGATGTGCCGGGCGAAGGTCACGTCGCCTTCACCGGTCGAAGTGGCGCCGCCGGTGGCCGGCGGCATGCGCTGGCAATCGACGATGACCAGCGGCACTTCGCCCATCTGGGCCAGGCCGATGTTCTCGCTGTACAGGCTCATGCCGGGGCCGGAGGTGGCCGTGAGCGCCCGCGCACCGGCCATCGCCGCGCCGATGCACTGACCGATGGCGGCGATCTCGTCCTCGGTCTGGACGGCGATGCCGCCGCCGTGGGCGAAGGCCCTGACGAAGTCGGTCAGGATCGAGCTGGCCGGGGTGATCGGGTAGCCGGCGAAGAAGTTGCAGCCGGCCCGCAGCGCGCCGCGGACGATGGCCTGGTTGCCGGTGATGAACTCCCGCACAGAGGCCTCCTGGTGCAAGTCGCGGGGCGGCGAACGCCCACGGCGCGCCAGTCTCTGCCCGGCAAGATCAATGCCAGGGGCTGCCCGCCGGTCGCCCAGGTCGGTTGGCCGGGATCATAGCGCCATTCCGTGCGCTGGCTTCATGGGCGTTCGGCGGTTTCGAGAGCGGACCGCACGCACACCTGCGCGGAATCGCGCACCCGTTGGGAACCCGATCAGCGACGCGGATTGGCTGTCGCCAGCGGAATCGACCGTCTATCCTCTCAACAGGCGAGGCGGGGCAATCGACCCTGCACGAAGTTCTGCATCGCAAACCGATTCGACGACTGGAGGTCCAACATGGGAAAGAGCAATCGCTTGGCCTGCCGCAATTCTCTGAAGCGCACGATCCTGCTGGCGGCCGGGCTGCTGGGCGGCACACAACTGCTGCACGCTGCCAACATCGAAGTGATCTACTCCAAGAAGGCCGGGCACGCGACCGCCAACATCCCCGGCACGCTGGACCTGAGCGGACTGCCGGCGGCGAGCGACTGGCGCGCGATGGAGGACTTCTCGCTCAGCCCCGACGGTGACCGCTGGGTGGTGAAGGGCCGCACGCAGCTTGGCTCGGACCTGGAGACCGTGCTGGTGAAGGGCTGCGGCACGACCGGCAGCATGTACGCCCAGGAGGGGCAGCCGATCGCCGGGCTGGGCACCGGCGAGCTGTATGACTTTTTCGATTCGCCCTTCCCGGTGAGCTTCGGCACGGCCGGCAACTTCGTGTATAGCTGCCGGGCCAAGGGCGGCGCGACCAGCGACGATGAGAAGGTGCTCGACGTCGACTCGTCCGGCGTGCAGACGCTGATCCTGAAGCAGGGTGATGCGGCCCTGGGGCTGGTGGACAATCCGCCCGGCAGTAGCGGCGACGAGCTCTTCGGCAATTCGATCGGCTCGGTCTCGATTCTCGAAACCGCCGCGCAGGTGCAGCTTGTCAACACGCCGATCACCAACCTGCATTCTTCGCGGTACCCGGCGATGTTCCGGGGGAACACGGCCTTCCGGCAGTCGGGCGTGAGCATGATCGGCTTCGAGGTGTGGGATTCGTTCGATCTGTCGGATTCGGGCTGCACGCCCGACGGCGCGCACTGGTACGCCGAGGGCGATACCGAGAACCCGGACACCTCGATTGACAAGATCCTGGCGGTCGACGACGTGGTCGTGCTCCAGGAAGGTTCGCCGGTGGCGGGCTCGAGCATCACGCTGACGGACATCTTCCAGACGCGCATGTCTGCGAACGGCAACTGGATCTCGCGCGGCGACGACCCTTCGGACAATGACTGGGTGGTGCTGAACGGCAACCTGATTGCCGCGACCGGCGATCCAATCACGACCGGCGCCAGCGAGCACTGGGGCGCCATCGTTGCCGCCGTCACGTGCAATAACGGCGGTGATTGGGTGATGGTCGGGAACACCGACGTCGGCGACCCGGCCGCCGACGAGGTGCTGGTGTTCAACGGCGAGCAGGTCGTGGCGCG
>CAYOHG010000439.1:0-3343 GCA_964403685.1 uncultured Planctomycetales bacterium | reverse complement strand
GTCGTGTCCATTCTCGGGGCGTTTGCCATCAAGCCGTTCGTTCGCGTGCAGTTCTGACCCGCATGCCGTATAACGCCCGGCCTGGCAAACCGGTTGGCGCGCGCGGCGACCGCCCGGGTTGCCCCGCCGACGCAGTGGGCGAATGCTACGCGAACTACTCGACATCGCTGTAATCGAAGACTTCGCTAGCGGTCTGGCCCGTAGCACCGGGCTGGCCGTAGGCGTCTACGACGCCGCCGGCGCGCACATCGCCGGCGCGCACCCACCCGGTGCGTGCGAAGCCGACCACCCGCCGACGCTGATCGAGCCGGGGGCGGAGTTCGTCGCCGTGCGCGCCGCTGAGCCACCCGCACGGGTTGCGTTTGTCGGCTCGCCGCAGCGCTGCTTCGTCGTGGCGCCCGTACACGTTGATGAGCAACTGGCCGGATACCTGGCGGCCGGCCCCTGCGACCGCCGGCCGGCGATCACCGCCCTGGCGCCTGGAGCCGCACACAATGCGAGTGAGCCGCCCGCCGAAAACGTGGCAGAGCCGACCTCGGCTGCGCCTGCTTCCGGCGGGACTCGGCTTGTTCGGGAGCCTGGTTCAGCGATTGCAGCCGGCTACGCGGACTCGCCCGCATCGTCCGGCGCACCAGCACCGCGTGACGAAGCGTGGACGGTCTACGCGACCCGTTGGGGTGCGCGCATGCTGTCCGCCTGGTGCCGGCACGAATGGCAGATCAACGCCGCCGCCCAGGAAGTCGCGCTGGTAGGTGACATCGGCCAGCTAATAAGTGGCGAGCGAAACCTTCAGAAAGTGCTGGATCAGATTGTCGCCGAGACCGCGCGGGTAATGAAGTGCCACTTCGCCAGCCTGCGGCTGTACAACCCGGACACCGACGAACTGACCATCTCGGCGGTCTTCAATCTCAGCCGTGAATACATCAGCAAGGGCCGCGTACTGCGCTCGGAGAACCCGATCGACGACGAAGCGCTCGATGGGCACGTCGTCTACACCGAGGACATGCAGACCGACCCGCGCGTCCGCTTTCCCGACGAGGCCCGCCGCCTGGGCATCGTCAGCGGCCTGACGGTCGGCATGCACTACCACGGCCGGCCGATCGGCGTGCTGCGCATCTACGACCGTCGCAAACGTCGCTTCCGCGTCGCACAGCGCAACCTGCTGCGCGCGGTCGCCGCGCAGGCCGCCGCCGCGGTGGTGAACGCCCGGCTGGTGGAGGAGCGGCTTCGCACGGCGGACTTCGAGCGGCAGCTCGCGCTGGCCGGCGAAGTTCAGACGCGCATGCTGCCGCCGGCCCCGCCGCAGCACCCGCGGATCGACAGCGCCATGATCTACGAACCGAGCTTCCACGTCGGCGGTGATTTCTGCGACCTGTTTTTCCTGCCGGACGGCCGCCTGGCGGCGCTGGTCGGAGACGTGGCGGGCCACGGCATGCCGGCGGCGCTGCTGATGGCCTCGGTGCGCGGCGCGCTGCGCGCCGTTGCGCAGACCTGCTCGGACCTGGGCGAACTGCTGACGCGGCTGAATACGCGCGTCTACCGCGAGACCGCCACCAACGAGTTCGTCACTCTGGCGCTGATCGCGATCGACCGCGATGCGCGGCGTCTGTCCTATTGCCTGGCCGGTCACGAGCCGCCGCTGTTGCTGCGCGCCGGTACGCCCGTTGCGATGAACGACGGCGGGCTGATTCTCGGCCTCAACGACGCGGAGCGTTACGCGGAGAGCAGTCTGCCGCTGGAGCCCGCGGACCTGTTGGTGCTGTACACCGACGGGCTGGTTGAAGCGCTGGATTTTCGCGGTCGCCCGTTTGGGCGAGAACGGCTGCTAAGCTCGATCCGGCTGCACGCACACCAGCCGATCGCTCAACTGCTGCGCAATGTTCATTGGGACGTGCGTCGCTTCGTCGGACTCGCCGAGCAGGCCGACGACCTCACGATGGTGGGCCTGAAGATCCGCGACTAGCGCCGCAGGCGCCGCCGGCGCCGCCAGCTCAGCATGCCAACGACGAGCATCGGCAGCACGGACGCCGCGCCGAAGCCGCACGGGAAGAATGGCGAATTGCCGCGGTCGTCGGAATCATCGTCCGCTCCGGACCCGTCGCCCGAGCCATCGCCGTCATCGTCGGTGCCGGTTTCGTCGCCCGCCACCGTCGGTTCTGGATCGCAGGCGTCGCCGATGCCGTCGCCGTCGCTGTCAATCTGATCGGGATTTGCGACCAGGTCGCAATTGTCCTGTGTATCGGGGTATTCATCGCCGTCATCGTCCGGATCGCACTGATCGAAGGCGCCGTCCTGGTCCGTGTCGGTTTCCACGAAATCGGCCCGGCCCGGAACCGCATCGACGTCGTCCGGAATGCAGTCGGCATCGTTGTCCCCGTCGCAGGCGTCGCCGATGCCGTCGCCATCGAGGTCGGACTGCGACAGGTTCCAGTCGAACGGACAGTTGTCGAGCTTGTCAGCAGCGGTGTCGCCATCCGTATCGGTTCCCGCGAACTGCCCCAGGTAAACCTGGAAGCCGAAGAACGGGTTGCTCGCTCCCAGGTAGAGCCCGTAGGACGTCGCGGCCAGCCGTCGCACCCCGTAGTTAAACAGGTCGCTGAACCCGGTCCGCGAGATCTTGAACCAGTTCACGCCGTCAGCGGTCGAATAGAAATCGAATCCGCCCTCCAGAGCGGAGAACGTGTCGAACAGCTCGTCAAGCGTACCATTGGGATCCACCGGCGGTACGGGATACAGCTCCGGATCCAGCGCGTCGAGCTTGGACTGCGCCAGATCGGTCAGCTCCGAAGCGGGCACGCCGTCGACATACTGCATGATGTACGAGCTGTCGAACGTCCCCAGGTACAGCATCCCCTCGTAGACGTTCATCATCCACATGTAGCCGGTAAACGGGTTGCCGAAGCCCGGGCCCTCGCCGGTGAGCGGCTCCTTGTAGCCGTCGGGCGTGTCGCGCGGCGTTCCGCAGACGATGTCCCAGGCACCGCCGGCGTCGACCCGCACCATTTCCGCCGGCGCGGGGCCGACGTCGCGAATCACGTCGTATCCGCCGAAGAGGATGCCGCTGCCCACGTAGAGGTGATCGTTGTGCGTCTGAAGGCTGACGACGTTTTCGTTAAGCTGCCCGCGATAGGCACCGTACTTGAGAATGGTGTCGTAGTGAAACGGAACCGCGCCGTCGGCTTGCGTACGCAGGAGCTGGTAGCCGCTCAGGGCGTTGGCCATGCCGACGTACAGATACCCCTTGAACTCCATCAAACGATACGGAGCATCGTTGGTCGGGTCGCCAAAAAACGGCTCGTGAACAACCTCAAACTCGCCGCGCTCCGGATGGGTCGCCGAGATC
>CAYOHG010000438.1:0-3347 GCA_964403685.1 uncultured Planctomycetales bacterium | reverse complement strand
GATACGAGGAAGGTGTCGTCGCCCTCACCCCCATACAGGCTGTCGGCGCCGGTCCCGCCGTCGATAACGTCGGTGCCGCTCGAGCCGGTAATGGTGTCGGCCCCGGCTGCGCCCTCGATGCGGGCGATGTTCACCAGCTCGGTGCCGGACAGATCGATGACGTTGTTGTTGGCGTTGCCGGCGATGACGTTGAGGGCGCCGCCCCCGTCGATGCGCTCCACGCTGTTGGCCGCGCCGTACTGCGCCACGCGGATGACATCGTCGCCCGCCCCGCCCAGGATCTGATCGAAGCCCGCGCCGCCGTTGAACAGGTCGGAGCTGGCATCATTGCCGAACACAAGGAACGTGTCGTCGCCGTCACCACCGTACAGGCTGTCGGCACCCGTCCCGCCGTCGATGACGTCGTGGCCGCTGGAACCGGTCAGGCTGTCGGCTCCCGCACCCCCGTCGATGCGGGCGATGGCGAGCAGCTCGGTGGCCGACAGGTCGATGACATTGTTGTTGCCGTTGCCGGCGATGACGTTGAGGCCCGCCCCGCCGTCGATGCGCTCGACGCTGTTGGCCCCGCCGTACTGCGCAACGCGAATGACATCGTCCCCGGCCCCGCCCAGGATCTGGTCGAAGCCGGCGCCGCCGTTGAAGAGGTCCGCGCTGGCGTCGTTGCCGGAGACAAGGAAGGTGTCGTCGCCGTCACCCCCATACTGGGTGTCGGCGCCGGTGCCGCCGTCGATGACGTCGTGGCCGCTCGAGCCGGTGAGGCTGTCGGCGCCGCTGCCGCCTTCGATGCGCGCGATGTCGAGCACTTGGGTGGCGGACAGATCGATGGTGTCGTTGTTGCTGGTGCCGGCGATGGTGTTGAGCCCGGCCCCGCCGTCGATGCGCTCGACGCTGTTGGCCGGTGAGAAGTCGGACACGCGGATCACGTCGTCGCCCGCCCCGCCCAGGATCTGGTCGAAGCCCGCGCCGCCGGTGAACTGGTCGTGGCTGGCGTCGCTGCCCTGGACCACGAAGGTGTCGTCGCCCCCGCCCCCGTCGAGGGTGTCCACGCCCTGGCCGCCGACGAGGGTGTCGGCGTCGGCGCTGCCGGTGAGGGTGTCGGCACCCGCGCCGCCGTCGATGACGGCGATGTTGAGCACTTCGGTGGCAGATAGGTCGATGGTGTCGTTGTTGCCGGTGCCGGCGATGGTGTTGAGCCCGGCCCCGCCGTCGATGCGCTCGACGCTGTTGGCCGGCGAGAAGCTGGACACGCGGATGACGTCGTCGCCCGCCCCTCCCAGGATCTGGTCGAAGCCAGTACCCCCGTCGAAGCTGTCGTGAGTGGCGTAGGCGCTTTCCACCAGGAAGGTGTCGTCGCCCTCGCCCCCGCGCAGGGTGTCCACGCCGGCGTTGCCGATCAGGGTGTCCTCACCCGCGCCGCCATCGAGCGTGTTGGCGCCGGGGTTGCCGGTCAGCACGTTGGCGAGCGCGTTGCCGGTGGCTGCGAGGTTGTTGCTGCCCCCGAGCGTGAGATTTTCGACGTTGTCCGGCAGGGTGTAGCTGACAGTGCTGATGATCGTGTCGATGCCCTCGCCCGCCTGTTCGCTGACGCTGTCGCCGGCGTTGTCCACCAGGTAGGTGTCGTCGCCCAGCCGCCCGCTCAGGCTGTCGGCGCCGGCCTTGCCGTCGAGCAGGTCGTTGCCCGAGCCGCCGATCAGGGTATCGGCGCCGGAGCCGCCGGTCAGGGTCTGGTCGGGCTGCGCGGCCACGCTGAGGGTGAAGGTGGCCTGGGCGCTCTCGCCCGCGTTGTCGGTGGCGGTGACGCGCAGCGCGAAGCTGCCGCCCTGCCCGTAGCCGGGCGTGCCGCTGAAGGTGCGCGTGTCGGGGTCGAAGCCGAGCCAGCCCGGCAGGGCGCTGCCGTCGGCCAGGTCGGCGCTGTAGGTGAGCGTGTCGCCCGGATCGGGGTCGAGGAAGGCATCCGCGGCGATCTGATAGCTGAACGCCTGGTCTTCCTGGCCCGACTGGTCGGCGGGTGAGTTGGCGAGTGTGGGCGCGCTGTTGCCCTCGCCTACCGTCAAGCGGAAGACATCCGCCGCGCTCGCCCCGGCGCTGTCGTAGGCAGTGACCACGATGTCGAGCACGCCCAGGTCGTATTTCGCTGGGCGTGCCGCTGAAGGTGGTGCCGTCGAACAGCAGCCAGCCGGGCAAGGCGTTGCCGTCGTCCACAGTTGCAATGACGAACAGATAGTCCGAGGCGTCGGGGTCGACGAAGGTCCCGGCCGGGATCACGTATTCGAACAGCTGGTCGAGATGCGCAGTCGCGTCGGGCAACGCCGCCGTCAGGCTCGGCGGAGTGTTGGGGCCGCCCGCTGCGGTCTCCAAGTCGCCGTCCGACCACACGGTGCCGTCGGCGAAGGCGATCCGCTCGATATGATTGGCCGGATCGAAGAACCAACCCTCGATCCGCAGCGACTGTCCCGAGCCAGCGAGCGCCATGACCAGACCGTCGTAGTCGCGTGAGACCGTGACGTCGCCGGGCAGGATTCTGGCACCGAAAGCGATGGTGTCGAGCGCGCCACCCGCGTCGAACAGGCTGTCATAGCCATCGCCGAGGGCAATGGAGTAAGTATCGCTGCCGTCTCCTCCGTAGAGGTAATCGTCTCCTGCTCCGCCATCGAGGGTATCGGCACCTTCTTCGCCGTACAACCAGTCGTTGCCGGCACCGCCGGAGAGCAGATCGTCTGCACCCACCGGTGAGCCGTCGCCCAGATCGCCGTACAGCTGGTCGTCGCCTTCGGCCCCGAGCAGCACATCACTGCCTTCGCCGCCCAGCAGATAGTCGGCGCCGTCGCGCCCCTCGAGCGTGTCGTCGCCGACGTCGCCGACCAGGTTATCGTTGCCGAGCGTGCCGATCACCGTATCGTTCCCCGCGCCGCCGGAGATCCACAGGTAGCCGAAGTTGTAGTCGCGGAAGTACAGCTCGTCCAACGCAGACAGGCTGATGGTGTTGTCACCCGCCTGTGGATCGAAGGTGGGTGCAGCCGGCGCGCGCGCCATCAGTTGGGCCAGCGTCTGAACCGTGCCGTCGCCGAAATGGAACCGCTCTACGCCCGAGCCCACCGGGTCATCGGAGTGGGGGACGACCACCTGCAGGAGGTTGCCGCCGCCCCATGTCAGATCCAGCGTCCGGTACGGCTCGACGTAGCTCGACAGTGGCGAGAGATTGAGTACTTCGCCCCAACTCAAGCTCAGATCCTCCAGCGCCACGCCGGCCGGCAACTCCACGGTGCTCGACTCGAACCCTTCTTCGCTCGACCAGATGCGGTCGATCCCCGGTTCGTTCGGATCGAGCACGATCGTGCGGCCGTCGA
>CAYOHG010000437.1:0-3349 GCA_964403685.1 uncultured Planctomycetales bacterium | reverse complement strand
TTGCAGAGCCTCTCCGTGCCCGATCCGGCCCGCGATGAAGTCTCCCACCGCTGGCCCGAGCTGCTGCCGGACGGCCGGCACATTCTGATGACGATCAAGACCCGCACGCTCACCAGTTTCGATGACGCCGACATCGCGCTGCTGGATCGGCGGACGGGTAACTGGACGACGCTGATTCGAGGCGGTTCGTACCCACGTTACAGCGCTACCGGGCACATTCTTTTCGCCCGCAGCGGCGCTGTGCTGGCGGCTCCGTTCGACCTGGGCACGCTCGGCGTGACCGGGCCGGCCGTGCCAGTGCTGGAGGGCGTGCTTACCAAGCCCGGCAGCGGAGTGGCTCAGTTCGCGGTCGCGCGCGACGTGCCGACGCTCGTGTACGTGCCGGGCGGCGCCAGCGAGACGCAATCCGAGCTGGTCTGGATCACCCGCAGTGGGGCCGTCGAGCTGATCGGCGCACCGCAGCGCACTTATAACCAGGCGGTTGGCTCGCCGGATGGCACGCGCATTGCGCTGGGCATCTTCGGTGCCTCGGACGGCGTCTTCGTCTACGACATCGCCCGCGGCAACGTCTCGCGCGTGACGTATGACGGGAACTGTGCCAACCCGGCCTGGATGCCCGACGGCCAGCGCATCGTGTACAGCTCCGACGCCGCCGGCCCCGCCGCGCTGTACGTCTCCCCGGCCGATGGCTCGGGCGCATTCGAGAAGCTGCTGGATGTGCCGAGCAGCGACTTCGAGATCGTGCCACAGCAGCCGGCGCCGCTGCTGGTCTATTCTCATGCCGGAAACGTCTTCATCAAACCCCTGACCGCCGATGCGCCGCCGCAGCCGCTGCTGACTTCCTCCTTCGCCGAGGCGCGGCCGGCGGTGTCGCCGGACGGGCGCTGGATCGCCTACGAATCCGACGAGAGCGGCCAGACCGAAGTGTACGTGCGCCCATTCCTCGCGGGCGATGGGAAGTGGCAGGTATCGCTCAACGGCGGAAGCGAGCCGGCCTGGTCGCCCGATGGCCGCGAGATCTTCTTTTTCGCGACTGCCGACGGGGCACCGGCGGTCTTCGCGGCCGCTGTGCGCACGGACTCGGAGTCGGCCTCGTCGCCCGCCAGCGCCGTAAGCGGCACCGCCGGTGCGGCGTTCCGCACCGAGACGCCGGTCAAACTGTTCGATCGGCCGGCCCGCGTTACGGTCGGTCCGCCGACCCGCGATGGGCAACGTTTTCTCGGCCTGCGGGGCCTCGATCCTCCCTACAAAGCCGAGCAGATCGTTGCGGTCTTGAACTGGGACGTCGAGCTCAACGCGCGCCTCAGCACCCGGACGGCTACCCCGTAGCGGCGGCCGTGTCCGCCGGCCGCACGGGCGGCGGCCTGGGGCCAAAGCCGCGCGGAGTTCGATCCGATCGAATGCGCAGCAACCGGCGGCAGGCGGCGGAATAGACTCGTCGTTCGAGCTCGGTTTGGTCCGGGGCACGCGTGAACGATGGGGAGGTCGTGCCGATGAGCCTATTGGAGCGCGTCCACCGGATCCACCCGCTGCTGCGCTGGCCCGCCAAGCTGGTGCTGTTCATTCTGATTACGGGGTTGGTGCTTTATCCGAAATGGTGGCTGCTGCCGACCTGGATCGCGCGGCTGGGCAACCTCAACTCGGTCATCGACCCGTCTCATCCCGCGCTGGCCGAGCTGGAGCAAAGGGTTCGCGAAAAGCTTCCGGCCGACGCCCCGCCAGCCGATCTGCTCAAGGCGGTCGAGCGGGTCGTCTACGAGCGGATTCCCTACGCGTGGGATTGGGATACCTGGGGAGTCATGGAGTATCTGCCAACCACGGCGGAAGTGTTTGAGGTCGGTCGCGAAGATTGCGACGGCCGCGCCGTGGTGGCGGCATCGCTCCTGCGGCGCTTGGGCGTCGAGGCCTGGCTGGTCGCCGACCTGCTGCACATGTGGGTCGAAACGCCGCAGGGCGAGACGATGAGCCCGACCGGCGGCGAGAAAACCCTGTCCGCGCGACCCACCGACAGTCAGCCGGCGCTGCGGACGCGCCTGACCGTGTCAGCCGAGCTGGTCCGGAACCTGGCCCGCGGGTTCTCCTACGGCGTGGCCGTGTTCCCGCTGTTGCGCGAGGTGCTGATTCTCGCGGCGCTGTGCCTGCTGACCGTTCACCCCTGGTCGAGCGGCTGGCGCCGGATCAGCGGTGTGCTGCTGTGCTGGATTGCGCTGGACCTGCTGCGCGACGTCGGCCGGCAAGCGGCGATGCAGATGCAGGCTGCGGCCGTCGCGCAGGCGGTCGCCGCCGTGTTGCTGGCGTTGACAGCATGGCTGGTGCTGGCCTTCAAAGCGGCAGGTTCGCCAGCGCGTTCTCGCGCAGCGCAGCCAGTATGACCGGCAGGGGATGGTGCGCGCCCTGGTTGATTCCCGGGCAACCGCGCCCCGTGTTTGTCCACGTTCGCGGCGCGTGCAGGTTCGACGACCAGAACGGCCAGGTGCGGCATTGGATCGGCCGAACCGCATGCACGGCACAGCGAGTTCGCCCGTCCGGATCGCGCAGCAGGAACTCGCAGTCACCTCCGGGTCGCTCGAGCAGGCTGCGGCGCGCGCCGTCCTTGCGCGTGTGCCGCCGTTCGAACTCTTCGGCGGGCATCCCCAGACTGGCAGCGATCGCGGCGATCTCGCTGGCTCCGACCCAGACGTGCCCGGGCGCACCGCTACAGCAGTTGCCGCAGCGCGTGCACGCGAAACGCAGCCCGTCGGCGTACCACGGCTCGTTGACCGGCGCTGGAATCGGCGACGATTCGGCCACACTGACACTCCGGTGCGAACCCGCCGGAGAGAATCCCCGATCACGGCGCGCGGTGCCGAAGTGTATGCCGCGCGGCACCTTGATTCGAGCCGCCAAACGCGGCTGCGGGGCACGAAAAAAAGCAGCGCAAACGGCTCTTGACGCGCCGGATTGTCCGGCTAATCTGCCGCGCGCGCAGGCGAGAAACGAGCAGTTCAGCGCGGCTACGGGCGACTTCGTGAGGAGATCAGGATGTTTCGAATGAGCGAAATTGCCGCTCGCGATATTGCAGCTTCATTTGAGCTCGAGCGCCCGGGCGTGCTGCCCGATCACGGCCGTTTTCCGGATGAAGACGATTTCGAAGGCGATGAAACCGGCCGCGATGAGTCCACGGAGGACGCCGCCGAGCCCGATACCGACGACGATTCGGCTGCGGCCGCGGGCGACGACCAGCTTCCCGATGGCGCCCTGCGGCGGCGCGCGGCGCGGCGGCGCGACGACGAGGACGACTTCGAGGAGGACGAGGACGCCGACGACCTGGAGGAACTGGGCGACGCTGACGACGGCGTCGAAGTCGACG
>CAYOHG010000436.1:0-3351 GCA_964403685.1 uncultured Planctomycetales bacterium | reverse complement strand
CGTAGGAGGATCGTCGCCGATCAGCGAAAGAAGGCCCAGAAAGTCGGTTCGGTTGAGGGGGCTGTTGGCCACGTAAGCGTACAGGTTCTTCCCACCAGCCTCCCCAATCCGGTCCCGACTGAGCCACCTCCCCAATCGCGGGTCAAACAGCCGCTTGCCCCAGTCTCCAAGCCCCGTCTCGTCGTCCCAGGGCTTGGTGCTGAAGCGGTAGGGGTTGGCGGAAGCGTAGGCGCCGGATTGGACGAGCACGTTGCCGTAGGCGTCGTATTCGTAGTGGGCCTTGATGGACGCCGAGGCGTTGGCCGCGGCCAGGTCGATCAGTTGGCCGACGTTGCCGTTGGCGTCGTAGAAGAAGGCGAAGCTGTCGTCGTCGGCTTCAGGATTCTGGCCGGTGGTCGTGCCCTGCGTGTCCTCGATCGACAGCAGGCCGCCGATGCCGCCGGCGGAGTCAAGAGAAGACACAGCCGAGGGCGGCTGTGCTCCAGAAGCGCGCTGGCCGCCGGCGGAGTCCAAACTGACGGGCGGGACGCCCGTACCACCCGGAGTGCCCGTACGGCCCAAACCTCCCTGCGGTCCCCCTGGGAAGAGGGACTGGCGCCCGCGGAGTCGACAGAGCCCACGGGTTGGAGACCGGTGCCACACGGTCTATGGGTCTAACGCAGCGGACCGCGCGAGCTTCGGGTTGAAAGTCCGCGCGACTCAAGGAGTCCGCATCGTCCGGTCGCCCCCTTCGGGCGGGAGGCGGGGCAGCGACCGAAGGTGCGTTACGCGAGGTTCATGGTCATCAGGAAGATGCCGTTGGTCTCCGTCTTTTCAAGGCGCGTCCGCAGGAGCTCGACGCCTTCGACGGGGTTCATGTCCGCCAGGACGCGCATCAGCATGTAGACCTTTTCGAGCTCCTTGGGGTCCAGCAGCAGCTCGATCTTGCGCGTGCCGGAGGCGGTGATGTTGATCGCGGGCCAGACGCGCTTGTCGACCAGACGGCGGTCGAGGTGTAGCTCGCTGTTGCCGGTGCCCTTGAACTCTTCGAAGATAACTTCGTCCATCTTCGAGCCGGTATCGACCAAGGCGGTGCCGATGATGGTGAGGCTGCCGCCCTCCTCGATGTTTCGCGCGGCGCCGAAGAAACGTTTCGGCTTCTGGAGGGCGTTGGCGTCGACGCCGCCGGTAAGGATCTTGCCGGAGTGGGGGACTTCGGTGTTGTAGGCGCGGGCGAGGCGGGTGATCGAATCGAGGAAGATGACGACATCCTGGCCGTATTCGACGAGGCGTTTGGCCTTGTCGATGACCATCTCGGCGACCTGCACGTGTCGGCTGGCGGGCTCGTCGAAGGTCGAGCTGATGACCTCGGCCTTGGTGGCCCGCTGCATTTCGGTGACTTCCTCGGGCCGCTCGTCGATCAGCAGGATGATGACGTAGGCGTCGGTGTGGTTGGCGCTGACGGCATTGGCCATCTTCTGAAGCAGAACGGTCTTGCCGGTGCGCGGCGGCGCGACGATCAGCATGCGCTGGCCGAAGCCAATGGGCGTCACCAGATCGACGATGCGCATGTTGAATTCGGCTTTGGTGGTTTCGAGGAAGATGCGGCGGTTGGGATGCAGCGGGGTCAGGTCCTCGAAGTTGGTCTTCTCGGTGACGACTTCGGGGCTCTGGAAGTTGATCGCTTCGACGCGCAGCAGGGCGAAGTAGCGCTCGCTCTCCTTGGGCGGACGAATCTGGCCGGCGACGACGTGGCCGTTTCGCAGCCCGAAGCGGCGGATCTGCGAGGGACTGACGTAGATGTCGTCGGGGCAGGGCAGGTAGTTGTATTCGGGGCTGCGCAGGAAGCCGAAGCCGTCGGGGAGGATTTCGAGCACGCCTTCGCCGTAGAGCAGGCCGTCGCGGTTGATGCGGTGCTTGAGGATCTGGAAGATCAGTTCCTGCTTGGGCAGGCCGACGAATTCCTCGATGCCTTCGTTCTTGGCGACTTCGTGCAGCTCGTTGACCGACATCTTCTGGAGGTCGGTGATGTGCAGCTCGCCGCGTTTGACGCGCTCGTATTTCTCGTGGGTGTCCTTGTCGATGGGGGCCTCGTCGACGGCGGCCTTGGTCGCCGGGCGGGGCGCAGCGGCATCGTCACCGGCGGAAGGCGGCTCGGACTCGACGAACCGGGAGCTCTCCTCGTCGGCGGTGTCGACGACCGGGGCGGCGTCGTCCGGGATGCTCTCGATGACGTCCTGTAGCTTCTTCTTGCCACGCGATTTCGCGGACGGCTTGGCCATGAGTCAGGCACTCCATCACGACATGGGACGGCTGGCGTTGGCGAGCGCCGTCTGAACCGTCCGGCTAGGGTTTTGTGCGGGGGGGCCGATCCGCCGAGAGGATTCGCTCAAGGACTGCGGCCACCCGCGTGTGCAACTCACTGAGGTCGCCCTGGTTGGGGACCACGTGAGTGGCCCGGGCGCGTTTTTCTGCCAGCGGAAGCTGCCACGATTCGCGTCGGTTCAACTCCGCAAGATCCCAACCGCGGGACCGTTGAACTCGTTCAAAGCGTTGCTGCTCGTCGGCCTCGACGAAGATGACCGCGTCACACAATCGGTCGAGGTTGCTTTCAAATAGCAGCGGGGAGTCGAGGACAATGGCTCGAACCGCGGGGTCTTTACTTCCCAGCCGTATGATATCCTCGCGTTCCCGCGCAATCAAGGGATGCACCAGCGCCTCCAGGCGTTGCTTCTGGACGGCATCCGCGAAGACGATCCGGGACACGGCCTGGCGGCGGAGGAGGCCCTGAGGATCCAGGATCTCGGGGCCCCACCAATCCACCAGGGTGCTCACAACCTCTGGTCGCCGCTGAACTTCCCGCGAAATCGCGTCCGAGTCGACCAACCGGCAGCCAAGCCGCTGGAGCGCGCACGCGACAGCCGATTTTCCCGCGCCGATGCCGCCACAAAGGCCAATCACGGGTTTGCTCGATCGCATGAATTCGCACCGGACGGACGGCCATTGGCTGCGGGCAGCTTCAACCAGAGCGGAGGCGACCTGCGAGACCCGTGCGTGCGGACGCGCCCCGCGGGCGCGGCGGACAATACGTACGTAAGCATTCCACCGGCGCGCGCACTTGTCAACGTAAGTGCAGGCAGTAGAGTGGCGAACGTCGCCGCCATCGGGACGTGCCGATGCCCGGGTTACGTACCCGGCTGGTCGCGTGCCGGCTGCGGCGACCGTCGGGGCACGGCGCGATGGGCATCCGACTGATCCTGATGCCGGTGGCGCGCCGCCGCCGTGGATAGCCTTCGGGAGGCGCCATGTCTCGACCGATTCGCGTGCTGATTTCCAAGATTGGACTGGACGGTCACGACCGGGGCGCCAAGC
>CAYOHG010000435.1:0-3357 GCA_964403685.1 uncultured Planctomycetales bacterium | reverse complement strand
GCGCCCGCCAGTGCCGCGGACGACGCCCTGCTGGCTGCATTGTCACGGCGCGCCGCGACGCACTGCGAGCCGCGCTGGGGACCGATTGCGGCGGCCGAAGCGAGTCTCGCCACGGTCGACCTCGAACGCCTGCTGTCGGAGCTGACCGCGCCACCGCCCCCGGACGCCGCTCGCGAAAAGATCGATCCGCGCGAGCTGGTGCTGCTCAACCGAGAGGCGCTGCTGCGCGGCCAGGGCTTCGCGCCGCCGCCGCGCGCCTGCGTTCGACCCGCCGCGATTCCGCCGCAGACGGAGCGCGGTGTCCGCCTGCTGGCGGATGACAATGAACTGGCCGCGCTGCTGACGGTCGAGCTGCCAGTGCTGGTTGCGGGCCGCGGGCTGAGCGAGCTGGACGCGCTGGAATTGACTCGTCGCCAGGGCGCGGCGCTGCTGCGCGAACGCATCCTGTCGTTGTGGGTCGGCCCGGGCGTGACGGTGCGCGACGCGGCGGCGGATTGCCCGGCGATTCTGAGCGATCTGGATGTGTTCGTGCAAGCCGCGCGGGTATCCGTTGTGGGAAGCACCGTGGGACGCGTGGCGCCTGCCCCGGCTGACAGCGCGCCGGGAGCGGGTGCTCCTTCGTCCGCCGCGGCAGTCCGGGGCGAGCACAACCCGGCCGGTGATCCCGAGTCGAGCGTTCAGGTCTCGCTGGCCGCCTCGCGCGATCGGCTGGCATGGATTCTGGCGGGTTGTGAGTGGCGGTAGCGGTGGCCGCGGGCGCAGCGCTGTCTCGCCGCGGATGCGGCGCGGTCTCGCCGCGGGCACGCGGGCCGGGCTGGGATTGCGAACCCTCCGGAACATCGCTCCTGCGGCGAGCATCATGCCGCATGGAATCGACCCAGCGGTGCAGCGCGCCGCTACGACTCGGTCGCACGGTGCGACGGCAACCTGAACTACTCGAACGGAGCGGCGTCACGATGTCGAATTCCGCCAACACCATTCGGCTGCACCGTGTGCTTCGCGCGCCCGCCGAACCCATCTACCGGGCGTTCCTCGATCCCGACGCGATGGTCAAGTGGCTGCCCCCGCACGGCTTCACGGCCAAGGTTCACCACATGGATGCGCGCATCGGCGGCAGTCACCGCATGTCGTTCACGAACTTCCGCAGCGGCCAGAGCCACTCGTTCGGCGGCACGTACGTTGAACTGACGCCCAACGAGCGGATCCACTACACGGACAAGTTCGACGACCCAAATCTGTCCGGCGAAATGCAGGTCACTATCTCGCTGCGCCCGGTCGCGTGCGGAACCGAGCTGGAGATCATTCAGGCGGGCATCCCGGCTGTGATTCCCCCGGAAATGTGCTACCTGGGCTGGCAGGAATCACTCGCGCTGCTGGCCAACCTGGTGGAGCCGGAAATCCCCGACGGGGCGTGAGCGCGCAGGGTGCACGGGGGGACGGCGTGCGGCGGGCGCCAGACGATATTGTCGACCCCTGGCTCTTTGTCGCGTTGCAGATGACTACGATGGCTCGGGTTCTCGGGGGCGCTCGTTGGCGTGGCGCCGGGTTCCGTTGCAACGGCCGTTGCGTCGCAATATCCGAGCAGCGGGGGTCATATGCGCACCGGAGCGGCACGCGCGGGGCGCCAACGCCACCCCTCACCGAGCCTTTCCCCGAAGGGGCGAGGGGCCGCCGGCGGGCCAGGTGCCGTAATCGTACGGAACCAGCATGGACGGCACGACACCGGCGGGGGGACGCCACTTATCGCGAACTGAGAACGGCCGCCGGCGGCGGCCAATGCCGGGTCGAGCGCGGCCGCCGCGTAACCCCTGGCGTTCTCGTGCCGCGCGTAATTGAACTACGTGCAGGGAGTCACGCACGAGCGGCTTTCCGACCTCACCGCGTGAATAACGGGCGGAAACGCCCACTCCATCCATTTCGTCGTGCGAAGCGCACGCTTCGGTTGTCATCGGACCACGATTCCGACGAGGGCCAGGAGGCTCGCGTACCAGTTCAGTTCCCGTATCGTCCCCATCGACAAACGATTCCACCGAAGCCCGGGGCGCGCCGAGGCCAAGTTCTTCAATCGCGCGACTTCAACCACTCCCGCGCCTCGGCGTGGCGTCGCCACGCCTCCCCCAGGCAGTCCAGGCACATGATCGCCTCGCTCTCCTCGCCTGGGCTGTAATAGCCGAGGTCGCCGCGCGGGCGGCGCTTGCGCCCGGTCAGGAAGGCCTGGACGTGCGGATTGGCCTTGCGGGCTTCGCCCAACGCGGTCGCCGCGCCGGGCTCATCGCCGACCAGAAAGCGCTCAAGGACGCGCGCCCAGGCGAAGGTGGCGCTGCCCTCATCTTCGTACTGTTTGAACAGCCGGGCGACGTCCTTGAGCCGGCCGGTGCGCAGGTACAGCCCGATCAGCAGGTAGCGCAGGCCCAGGTTGTCGTTCGGGCAGAGGTCGAGCATCTCCTCATAGTGGCCGATCGCCTCGTCGTGCCGCCCGGCGTCCTTCAACGCATTCGCCAGGAGTGACCGCGCCCGCATGTAGGGCCGCGTCTCGAGCAGACCCCAGAAGTCGCCGCGGTTGGCCGCGAAGAACTTCGGCCCGAGCGCCCGCGCGCCGTCGTCGACCACGCGCGTCATGTTCGCGATCAACTCGTCGCGGTTCTCACTGACGGCCTGCGCCAGCAGCGAGATCGCGTCGATGCACGTCGGGTCAATCTTCGCGGCCTGAGTGGCCAGATCGATCGCCCGTTCGGCGTCGCCATCGCTCATCGCCTCCATTGCTTCGTAGGCGAGATCCTGGGCCTCGAAGCGGCGGTTCTCGCCGCGCGGGCTGAACATCTCGCTCAGCGCCCGTTCGGCAACATGGCGCGCCGGCATCGTCTCGGTCGTCGACTTCCGGGCCGGACTGCCCTGCCGCCGGGCCTGTTCTCTCTTCTTTGGCGTTCGTCCCTTGCGTTCTGGCATGGGTTTCTCGGTTCATTCCGCGGGCAGCCCGGGACCCGTCCGGTCCTTCACCGGGCAGGAGCAGATCACAATGCTACTCGCCGCACGCAATGCTATTCATCACACACGCGGCTACTCACCGCACGCAATGCTATTCATCAAACACGCGGCTACTCGCCGCACGCAATGCTAATCGCCGTCAGCGCGACAGAAGCGGCGGCGAGCATCGGGAAAGCGACACGAGGCGTCGCGCTCACGTCCAGGCGGTCGTCGGGGCGCGGCGCGGGCAGCGACCGCGCACTTCTTCGCGTCAAACGTCACAACCAAACGTCGGCCGGTCCCCGTAGGCCGCGGTTCGATCGGAGCTTATTCTAAACAGCCACCGGCGGGACTCGAACCCGCAACCTGCGGTTTACAAAACCGCTGCTCTGC
>CAYOHG010000434.1:0-3364 GCA_964403685.1 uncultured Planctomycetales bacterium | reverse complement strand
CACGCTTCCACCTTGGGCGGTATCTATTGCGCGAGGGACAGGAAGCCGAAGCGCGCGCTGGCATTGATCGCGCTCGCCTCGACGTCGATCGTGGCCGAGGCCGACGGGTCGCGCAGGAACCACTGGTCGGGGTCGTCGCCGTCGAAGATGGCACCCAGATCGATGCCCACGGTGAAGTCGAACCCGAGGGTGCCTACGATGTTGCCATCCGCGTCGAAGTCGAGATCCGCCAGGCCGTTCTCCAGATCGAAGCCCAGCGACAGCTCGTCGGAGGCCGTGAACGACTTGTCGAGGCTCACGTCCCAGGTCAGCTCGTGTGTGGTGCTGTTATAGCTCAGCCCGAGCTGTTCCGGATCGATATTCAGCTCGGCCGCCAGGCGTGCCACCAGGTCCTGGATCGAGCCGAAGTTCGCGCTGCCCGAGCCGCCGGTCAGCGGATCGATGATGTTCTCGCTGATGAAGTTGGCGGCGTCCGCGAGCCCGCTGAGGGTGCTGTCCAGCAGCGGGATGTCAACCCCGTTCAGGGTCACCGACAGCTCGCTCAGCTGGCTGATCTGATCGAGCACCTGCTGCACGTCCACGCGCAGAAAGTTGAGCAGGTCCTCCGCGATGCCGGCGCTGGCGCTCAGATCGACGCTGAGCGGATTCGTCACGTCCGCCCAGGTGAAGGTGACGTTGGCCTCGCCCAGATCGAACGGAGCCGAGCCGCCCGGCAGGTAGGCTGCCACCCGCGCGTCGGTGGTGAAGACGAAATCGTCGGCGCTGGAGCCGGTGACGTTGAAGGCGATGGTGTTCTCGAGCGCGGTCGGGGACAATGCCGCGCCCACCAGCTCGTCCAGGCGGACGACGCCACCGCCGCTGGGGTCGACCAGCGCCAGATCCAGCACCAGATCGGGGTCGGTCGTGAGGCTCGCGTCCGCCAGCCTCACATCGAGGAAGCCGAAGCGGCCGCCGGCGGTAAGCTGGCCGTCGAGCTCGATGTCGCGAATCCGCAGGCCCGAGGCGCCACCGGTGGTCTCGATGAAGAACCCGTCGCTATCCACGCCGAAGACCAGACGCAGCTCGACCTCGGCTCCCACGCTCAAGTTGCCGGCCAGGTCGATCGCGCCGCCGAGCTGCTGGGTAACGATATCCACATCGGCCTGTCCGTCGAGCCGGCGCACGACCGCGGCTTCGAACCGGGTCACGCCACCGCCCTCGGTGAAACTGACGTTCTCCACCTCGTCGAGCGCCTCGAGCTTGTCGTGCAGCTCCTGGGGCGTGAGCGTGGCGATCTCCTCGAGGTTGAAGCCGTTCGGCCCCTCCTCCAGAAGGCGAAGGAAGCCTCCGAGGTCGCTGTCGGCCAGCGGGTCGGTGGCGCCGGGATCGGGCGGCCCCGAACCGTCGGACGCGGGCGGCGTAGCCGCCGTGCCGCGGCCCGACAAGGCGCGCGGCAACGAGCTGCCTACCAGCGCGATCTGTTCCGAAGAACCCGTCTCCCAGGCCGTGAGCAGATTGAACAGGCCCTTCCAACCGACCGCGAACCGCTCGCTGTCGGTCGCTGTGGCCACCGAGTTGGTTACGTCCGCCGCGTCGACGTTCTCGTAGGTCACGCGCTGGGTGCCGGCGTTGCGTGCGTCGATGATCGAGATGGTGGTTTGCGCGCCGGCGGTGGTGGTGGACGTCGAAGCCGCCCCCTGCCCCACCAGGATCAGCTGATCGTCGTCGCCGTTGCCGCCGTTGAAGAAGATCCCGTCGGCGATGTCGATCGGGCCGTCCGTGCTGTCGACCGTGAGGGTATCGTTGCCGTCCAGCCCGAACACTTCGATCTTCTGCAGGGCGCCGAGCGGGACGGTGTAGAGCACGTCCTCCGTGATGTTGAACGCCACGTCGAGGAGCGAAGCATTGTCCGGGTTGCGCCGGATCTTGATCACATCGTCGCCGGCCGTGCCGTCGATGCGCAGAACGCTGGGGTCGCCGAGGAACTGATCGGCGGCGTTCACCGACCAGACGCCGCGGCCCTGGGTGGCTGCCAGCAGGACGTCGTCGCGCGACAAGTTACGCGGGTTCTCGAACTGCGCCGCGTCGCGCTCGGTGAAGTCGAGATCGAAGACCAGCGCGTTGGGCAGGTTGCTGCCGAACTCGGTCCACACCACACCGGGGGCCGGATCGATGGCGCGGAAGGTGCCTGCGGCACCTCCGGCCAAAATCACGGCATGGCCGTCGGCGCGGGCGAACTCGAGGCTGCGCACGTCCGGATTGACCATCCGCTGCGAGATCAGCACCCAGCGGGTGGCAGCGGGGTTGCCGGGGACGCGCTGGAACACACCCACGTCCGTGGCCGCATAGGCCACGTCATGGTCCTCGGAGTCCAGCACGATGTCGCGGATGAAGTTGGCCGCCCCGATCTGCTCGGTGCTGAAATCTGCGGCCGAACCGGTATCGGTGAACCGCACCAGCACCTCGTTGCCACGGGCAGCGTAGATGACGTCGGGGTTGGGCGTGCCCCCTTTGCGTCCGCCGTAGGCTACGGCGTCGAAGATGAACCCGTTGCCTGCGAGCGCCCCTGGCGTGGCCACACGCTGGATCGTGTCGAGGCCATCGAACTGCGGTGTGCCCGGCACGCCGATATCACGGCTGACATACAGCGAACCGATCCCGACCAGCATGCGGGTGGGGTCGACCGCATTCGTGACATAAGGATACTTGGTGAACGCTTCGACTCGCCCGCGATCGAACGTCGTCAGCTCGCTGAAGCGCCGATTCATCGTCATGTTCCCGCTGCCGGGAGTGTTGAACGTGACGGCGGCGCCTCCGGCAGTGGTCGCGAGCTGCAGCGTGTTCGCGGTGGCTCCGATCACGAAATACTCGCGCGACTCGAACAGACCCGTCGGGAGCGTTCCGGTGGTATTGAGCCAGACCCGATCGCCGTTTGCGAAGCCGTGCCCGGCAGCGGTCAGCGTGTTCGGGGTGGGCGCGGTGAAGGCGACCGAGTCCGCGAGGCTCGAGCTCATCCGCACCAAGCGGTCGCTCCCGGGCACCATCACCCCGTTGGCATCGAACGTGCGCACTGCCAGCGTGGTGAAACTGTTCGACATGGTGTAGCGGATCACCTGGTCGAACTGTGGGTCGGCGTCGATGTTCAGCGGAATGACCGCTGCGGTATTGCCGTCCCCGGGACGGATGACCACCACGACCTCGTTCCAGAACAGCCGCTCGTCCTCCTCGTCGATGAAGGTATCGGCGGCGTCGTCGACGCCGTTGCCCGGCGTGGGCTGCTCGGAGATGGCGTTGTCCTGGGTCCCGACGAAGATGACGTTGTTCAGCGGATCGTAGGCGACGGACAGGACTTCCACCGCGCCGCGTACCCGATTCAGGTTGTCCC
>CAYOHG010000433.1:0-3380 GCA_964403685.1 uncultured Planctomycetales bacterium | reverse complement strand
GTGGATTGTAGCCCGGTCGCGGCCAGCCCAGGCTGAACCGGCTGACGGAAATCGGTGCGGCGATGGCCTCGTCGATCGGCTCGAGCGTTCGCTGCGTTTGAGCGGCTTCGGGGAGAATAGCTGAAGCCCCAGCGCGCGACCGTCGAGGGCCTCGGCCAAGCTCGCCAGCGCCGGTCACGCCGCGTCGGGGCAACCCGTCCGCGATTCTTAATCCACGTATCCCAGCGCTCGGAGATTGTCGAGCGTCTCGTCATTCAAGAGCCGCCGATCTCCGGGTATGCCCGCTCCCGCATCGCCGCACGACTCCAGCAGTTCCCGCGCCCGCGCCTGCATCGCCGCGACCATTTCCACGTGCTCGTGCCGGACGTCGTGGCGCTCCTGCGGGTCGAGCGCAACGTTGTACAGCTCGAACGTGTCCCAGTCGGCGTTCCAGATACCCTTCCACGCACCGCATCGAATCGCGACGTTCACGTCTCCGCGCGTCATCTTGAGGGGATGAAAGTAGTTCATCCGTTCGATCCGCATTGCGACGAACTGGAGCGTGTCGGCCAGAGACTTCGGGGCCGCGGGCGCCTGGCCGGCGGCCAGCGACAGGCGGCTGCGCCCCGCACCGTCGGCGCCGATCGTGAGTTGTAGGAATTCGCCGATCGTCGGTCCGACGTCCGCGAGCGATACGATCTCCGCCACGCGCCGCCCCGCATGGGCGTCGTACGGGAATCGCACGATCAGCGGCACGCGAATCAGCTCCTCGTAAAGCGACTGGTCATGCATCCAGCCGCCATGCTCGCCGAATTCCTCGCCGTGATCGCTCAGCAGCACGAGCAGCGTATTGTCCCACAATCCGCGGCGTTGCAATGCCGCGACCACGCTGCCGAACCGCTCGTCGGCCAGCCGCACACTGGCGTCGTACAGGTCGCTGTACTCCTGCCGCACACCGTTCAGCGCCGCCAGGTGCCGTTCCTGCTCGGCGGTAGTGTCCGTGGTGCCGCGCGGCCGGCCCGCCAGGTAGTCCACCCGCCGGGCGGCACGATAGGCCTTGTAATGCCGCGCCAGCTTCGCGCGCACCTCGTTCGAAACGTCCGGAAAGCCCGGCGTGTGCGGCGGTGCGTAGAGATACGGGTTGTGCGGCTCGATGTTGTGCACGTAGAGGAACAGCGGGCCGGCCGGTGCATGATCCAGCACAGCCTCGACCTGCTCGTCGGCGTTGCGCAGCGAGCCCCGGTAGAGCACGTAGCCGCGATCAAAACCGAAATCCGGCCCGACCATGAAATTGCCGAACAGTCCGAGCGTGACGTAGCCGGCTTCGCGCAGCCGCGTGACCAGCGTCGTCGTGGATGCATGCAGGCGCGCTTGCGTGTCGAGCATCTGGTGTTCGCAGGGAAGCTGGCCGGTCAGCAGGCTGGCGACACTGGGCATGGTCCACGGCGCCAGCGCATACGCCTGCTCAAACACAACGCCGCGCTGCGCCAGCACGTCGATGCTGGGGGAGGTCGGATAGCGATCGTATCCGTAAGCCCCGAGCCGGTCGGCCCGCAGCGTGTCGATCAGGAACACCACGACGTTCGGCCGGGCGCGGTCGACGCTGCCGATCTCAGCGCTCCACGGTGCCGCCCGCGCGGGCCGCGGAAGCCCGTCTGGAAAGAGGAGGCCGCGCAACACCCAGCCGCCCGCCAGCAGCAGGCCCATCGCCAGCAGAGACATGCACAGCCGGGCCCGGCCACAATGTACCTGATCTGGCATGAGCGATGGTCTCCCTGGCGAACGCGGGTCGCGCCGCAGCGCAAGAACGGACTGTTCTCCGTCACCTCGGCGTCATCGTCTCTTCGGCCGAACCTCTGTGACGCTTGATCGTCGGGGCTACAAAATCGCCGCGGCGTTCGAATTCCATCCGGCCGCGCCCGCGGTTATGAATGCACGATCGAGCTCGCTAGGAGAAAGCGTGGGCGATGCACTGGTGATCCGCGACGTGACCAAGCGCTACGGTGGCTTCACCGCGGTGAGCGAACTGAACCTGCGCGTGCCGGCGGGGCAGGTGGTCGGGCTGCTGGGGCCCAACGGGGCCGGCAAGACCACCACCATCCGCATGATCATGAGCATTCTCTACCCCGACAGCGGCAGCATCGAGGTGCTGGGCCAGTCGCGCGCGATCGACGTGAAGGACCGCATCGGCTACCTGCCCGAGGAGCGCGGCCTGTACCGCAAGATGACCGTCGAGCAGACGCTGCTCTATTTCGGCCGGCTCAAGGGCCTGCACGGTCGCGGGCTGCGGCAACGGATCGACGCAGCGCTGGAACGAGTCGGCTTGCAGGACTGGAAGAAGAAGCGCGTCGAAGCGCTGTCGAAGGGCATGAGCCAGAAGCTGCAATTCGTCAGCACGATTCTGCACCAGCCCGACCTGGTGATTCTCGACGAGCCGTTTTCCGGGCTGGATCCGCTCAACACCGAGCTACTGGCCGAGCTGATGCTGGAACTGCATCGCGCCGGCAAGACCGTGATTCTCTCGACGCACCAGATGGAATCCGCCGAACGGTTGTGCGATCGGCTCACGCTGATCAACCGCGGCCGCAAGCTGATCGACGGAACGCTGAGCGATATCCGCGCGCAGTTCACGGGCCGCGTCGCGCATCTGGAGGGCGAAGGCAACTTCCGTTCGCTGGCTGCGGTCGCGGGCGTGGCTGACGCCCAGATCACCGGCGCGACCGCCCGGCTCGAGCTGGGCGACTCCGTCGATGCCAATGCGATCCTGCGGGCGGCGCTCGATCTGGGCCGCGTGACGCGCTTCGAAATCCAGCGGTCCAGCCTGCACGAGATCTTCGTCAAGCTCGTGCGGGCGGATACGGGCGGCGCTGATGACCAGCGCCCGGCCGAGTCCGCCGTGCCGGTCAACGTCCAGGAGGGCGTGCGGTGAACAAGATCCTTTCCGTGGCGCTGCGCGAGTTCGTCGAGACCGTCAAGACGAAGACCTTCCTGTTCAGCACGGTCGTCATGCCGGTGCTGATGCTGGGTCTCATGTTCGGAACCGAGCGGATCGCCGAAATGACCGAGGATGAGCAGCAGCCGGTCAAGCGGGTGCTTTTGCTGGACGAAACCCGCGAGCTGCTGCCCGCCGTGCAGCGTGGCGTCAGCGAGTACAACCAGCGCAACCCGAGCAAGCCGCTGTCGGTCGAGGCCGCACCGCAGGACGCGACCGTCGACACGCTCAAGCGGCAGGTGCGTGACGCGCGCATCTATGCCTACATTCACGTTCCCGCCGCTGCCGCCGACGTGGTTCCCTTCAGCGCCAGCACCGCGCCGGATACGCGCCCGGCCCGTCAGTGCGAGCTCGGGCGGCGCGACGTGCAGCTCGAGACCGGTCGCGTGCTTCAGATGCTGGTGAATGA
>CAYOHG010000432.1:0-3386 GCA_964403685.1 uncultured Planctomycetales bacterium | reverse complement strand
GTCTGGATGGCCCAGCAGGATTCGCCGGTTCGCCGCCGCGTGGCGCTGAAGACACTCAAGCTGGGGATGGACAGTCGCCGGGTCATCGCCAGCTTCGAGCAGGAGCCGCAGGCGCTGGCCCTGATGGACCACCCGAACATCGCGCGCGTGTTCGACGCCGGGACGTCGGAGTCCGGGCGGCCGTACTTCGTCATGGAGCTCGTCCGCGGGATGCCGGTGACGGAGTTCTGCGACCGGCACAAGCTGACGGTCGAGGAGCGGCTGCGGCTTTTTCGGGACGTTTGTGATGCGGTGCAGCACGCCCATTCCAAGGGCGTCATCCACCGCGACCTGAAGCCGTCGAACGTGCTGGTGGCGATGAGCGACAGCGGCGGCGGCACGCCGCTGGCGAAGGTCATCGACTTCGGAATCGCGAAAGCGATCTCCGAGCCGCTCACCGAGCGCACCCTGTGGACCGAGCTGCACGCGATGATCGGCACGCCGGCGTACATGTCGCCGGAGCAGGCCGAGTTGAACGCGGTGGACATCGATACCCGCAGCGACGTCTACAGCCTCGGCGTGCTCCTGTACGAACTGATGACCGGTTCGACGCCGCTGGACGCGTCTCGGCTTCGCAGCGCGGGACTGGCCGAGATGCAGCGGCTGATCCGCGAGGAACCTCCGGTACCGCCGAGCCTGCGGATTGCGACGCTCCAGCGCTTGACCGGACGGGGCAGCAGCGAAGACGCGGCCAGACTGAGTTCGCTCGCCGTGGCGCGGCGTATTGCGCCCGCAATACTGCAACGGCGGCTCGCGGGCGAGCTGGACTGGATTGTCCTGAAAGCGATCGAGAAAGACCGCAACCGGCGTTACGCGACCGCCAGCGCGCTGGCGCGTGACGTGCAGCGGTTCCTGGACCGCGAACCGGTCGAAGCCGGACCGGTCAGCGTCTGGTATCGCGCGCGGAAGCTCGTCCAGCGGAACCGCGGCGCCCTTCTCGGCTCCGCCGCAGTGGTCGTGATGCTCATTGCATCCACGGTGATTTCGACAGCCGCCTGGCTGCGGGCAAGCAAGAGCGAGCGAGAGGCCGTCTACGCCCGCCGCGTCGCTGAGGCCGCGCAGACCGAAGCGGTGCAGGAGCGGGACGAGGCGCGCCGCGCCCGCGAGGCAGAGGCGATTCAACGGCGGCAAGTGGAACGACAGATGCGCGCGACGCAGCAGGTCACCGATTTCACAACGGACGTGCTAACCTTCGCTGACCCGCGTTTTTCGCAACGTCCGGACGCGACCGTGCACGAGCTGCTGGACTTCGCCGCCCGGAAGGTCGATCAGCAGTTCACCGACAACCCGTTGGCCGAAGCGAACATCCGCAGCACCATCGGCAAAGCCTACTTGTCGCTTCTGAAGTTCGACGCGGCGGTGCCGCAGCTTTCGCGAGCCGTAAAGATCCTCGAAGACGCCGGCGCCCCCGATGAGCACGAGCTTTATGAGCTGCATATGGCCCTAAGCTGGGCGGCCCGAGTCGCCGAGTCCCAGGACTTGGCGACGGCCGACGCGTCGATGTCCAAGCTGTTTCGACGCGTCGCCGGTGTCGATCTGGAGTTGGGCGACCTGCTTCAGCAGATGAAGTGGAGCATTGATCGCGAATACGGGGCGCCCGGCTTTCCCGAGACGCGGGCGCTGCTCGACCGGCTCAAGGCCCGTGCCGAGGTCGTGCTGCCGCGCGGCCATCCGGATCGGGCGTTCCTGGCCTATTGGCTGTTCACTACTGCTGATCTCATCTTTGTGCTGGCACAGGACGAGTTTTCGATCACACTGGCTGAACAGGGTCTGCGAATCTATGCGGAGGAGTATGGCCCGGACCACTTCCAAACCCTGACGAAGCAGTGGTGGCTCATCTTCCTTCACACGAACTTTGAACACTGGGACGCGGCCGAGCGCCTGATCGAAGAAAGCGCGGACCAGGCGCAGCGAGTTCTGGGCGGCGATCACCCCGCCGTTCGCGCGCTCGAGCGGGAGCGCGCGGAGTGCGCCGCGGCGCGGGGCGACCCCACGGCGATCCCCAAGTTGCAGGATCTGCTCGCGGCACTTGAAAGGCAATCTTCCCAATACAACGTCTTTACGCTGTTCACGATCGTACGTTTGTCCCGCGCTCTGGAACGGGCCGGCCGCGGGGAGGAGGCCGATGCGCAGCGACGCCGGCTCGCCGAAATCATCCTGGCGCACGATCCCCGCTGTGACCAGTTCACGGTCGAGCGACTCTCGGCCGGCCGCACGTTCTGGGAAGCAGCCCGGTTCGCATTTGGGCCGCAGGGACGCGACCTGCCGCGCGACCAGTGCAATGCCAGGTACCTCGATATCGTCGACCGACTCGCCAGCGCCGTGCCGACCGAGCTCGCGCCCGGCGATCCGCGCCGCGCGATCCTGGCGCGGATGCTGACCGACTTGGCGGATCGCATGGAGGAACTGCCCTACATCGAGGCCGAGACGGTTGCTCGAACCGCCGACCTGGCATTGGAGCTTGCCGAGCCGTTCGAGGACCGCGCCCCGTTCGTCGTCAGCCGCGCGCTGACCTTAATCGCCTGGCACCGCAACCGTCATCCGGCGACCGGCGACCTGCGTATCGGCGAGCAGCAGATCCGTCGAGCGGTCCAGCTGCGTCGCCGGCAGGAGCGGTTGGATCCCTGGTGGGCTGCGCACGCGGAGAGCATGCTTGCCGAATTCCTGCTGTTGCAGAACCGACCCGCCGAGGCCGAGCGGGTGCTGGCGTCGGCCTACGCCACGATCTATCATTCACGCGGGCCGGAAAACGGCAACGCCCGTGCCACGCTCCAGAGGATGCTCAAGGCTTGTCACGAGAGCGGAGCAGTGCCGGCTGCTCGCGCATCGTCCGGCTATATTCGAGCGCTGGCGCATCTGCTTTTTGCGGTTGCCCTGAGCGCCGATCAGGCCGCGGCGGATGCGGAGGTGCTCGATCTCGATCGCCGGCTCACAACGCTGACGGACGACGCGACGGCGATGCAGGAGTTTCTGGCGGTCCGCCGTGTGCGGATCACGCCGCAGCACAACGATCTCGACCGGATCATCAAGCTTGTGCAGCATTGGACGCAGGAATACGTCGCGGCCGGCGGTTCTTACACCGTCGGTTGCGCCCTGGCGGACGATTTCCTGGCGCTGATTCGCGCTGCGCCTCACGCCCACGCCGCCGCACAGCGGCGCCTCTGCTGGCTCGTGGCGGCGATTTGTGCGGCTGCGGGGGACGCACCTGCCGGCGAACGGTACGCCCGCGAGGGATTAAGACTGGCGGGCGACGATTCGGGGCTGTGGCACTCGCTTCTCGAGAGCGTGCTTGGCGATTGTCTCTTCCAGCAGGGCGAACTCGCCGCGGCCCGGCCGCCGGTCGTCAC
>CAYOHG010000431.1:0-3397 GCA_964403685.1 uncultured Planctomycetales bacterium | reverse complement strand
CGACGCTGAGGCGCTCGCGGATGGCCGCCCGGAGCGCGGCCGCCGAGGCGTCGGCGGTTTCCGCGATCCGCCGCAGGCGTTCGAGCCGCGCGACCATCAGCGGCCGCATCTCCGCGGTCTTGCCCTGCGTTTGCAGGACGCGCAGGAGGTCGTTCATGGTCAGCAGCGAGCGGGGGTGTTCGGCGCCGAGCACACGCAGGTCGAGCTCCCAGCTTTCGCGGTACAGCGCCTCGGCCGCAGCGAGCTTACCTCGGCCTTCGAGCACCTGGGCCAGCGTGTGCATTGTCCGCGTGACCTCGGGATGCTCGCTGCCCAGCGCGCGGCGGGCGCGTTCGAGGACATCGCGCAGCAGCGGCTCGGCTTCGTCGAGGCGCCCTTCGGCCCGGTAGACAGAAGCCAGGCTCGTCTCCGAGCGCAGCGTCTCCAGGTGATCCTCGCCGAGCACGCGTCGCTGCCGCTGCACGTTTTGCTGGTGCACACGCTCGGCTTGGACCAGCTTGGCTTGCCCGGCCAAAGCGGTGCCCAGTCGGCTGCGGCTGGTGAGGGTGTCGAGGTGATCGTCCCCGGCCACGCGCGGCTGGATCGCGAGCACAGTGGTCAGCTCCGCCTCGGCTTCGGAAAAACGCAATTGACTGTTCAGCACCCCCGCGAGGCTGCTTCGGCAGCGCAGCGTTTCGGAGTGCTCGCCGCCGAACGACTCGGTCAGCAACCGGGACGCGTTGCGCAACTGGGTCTCCGCCGCCTCATACGCTCCGAGCGCCTCGAATGTTTCGCCAATGGTGAATCGCACACCGGCTTCGACATCGGGTTGACCGGCCAGCGCACCGCTGGACACGCGCCGGGCGGCTTCGTCCAGCACGTAACGCATGCTCACCTCGCGGCCGCGCGCCCGGCTCGGATCGACCGAAGCAAGTATCTCCCGCAGGAAATCGTCCACAGCCTCGGCCCGGCGGGCGTGTGCTTCGGCGGCTTCGCGCTGCTGGCGCTCGGCCAACTGGGCGCTCTCCGCCGCCGCGCGCGCTTCGCGGGCGGCATCGCGCTGGTCTTTCAACTGATCGCGCGCCCGCAACGCCTGCGACCAGCCCGCCAGCGCCAGCAGCAGCCCCCCGACCAGCGCGCCGCCAACCAGCGTCGCGACCAGCACGGCAAAGCGATTCCGCCGAGCGAACTTCAACAGCCGATACCCGGCACCCGGCGGGCCGGCGCTGACCGGCTCGTGCTCCAGGTAGCGTTGCAGATCGCGGGCCAGTTCGCTGGCGGCCTGATAGCGCCGCGCGCGGTCCTTCTCCAGCGCCCGCATCGTCACCCAATCGAGGTCTCCGCGCAGCACGCGCGGCAGCCCCGCCGCCGTCCCACTCATGCGCGCTGCCAGACCGGGATCCGCGGCCAACTGCTGACGCAGCCGCTGCGACGGCCGTAGCGGCTCAACTTCGCGCAACATCCGGCGGATTTCGTCCAGCCCGCCCCGCCGCAAGGCCTGCGGGTCCAGCGGTGTAACTCCGGTCAGCAGTTCGTAGAGCATCACGCCCAGCGAGTAGACGTCCGTGCGTGTATCCACGTCGAGGCCGTCGTTCTCGGCCTGGTCGGGGCTCATGTATTCCGGCGTGCCCAGAAACTGCCGCAGCTCGGTGTACGCCGGCCGCTCGGTCAGCGGCTGCGTGGTCGCCTTGGCGATCCCGAAATCGATCACCTTGGGCACGGACTGGTTGTCGAGCATCGTCACCAGCACGTTGCGCGGCTTGAGATCGCGATGGATGATGCCTTTCTGATGAGCGTGATGCACGGCCTGGCAGACCGGCAGGAACAGTTGCAGCCGCTGGGCGATGGTGAGTCGGCTCTTGCTGCAATACTCGGTCAGCGTGATGCCGCGGACCAGCTCCATAACAAAGTACGGGCGCCCGTCCGGCGTCGTGCCCGCGTCGAACACGCGCGCGATGTTGGGGTGATCCATCATTGCCAGGGCCTGCCGCTCGGCCTCAAAGCGCGCAATCACCTGCCGCGTGTCCATGCCCAGCTTAATGACCTTCAGCGCCACCTGCCGGCGGACAGGCTCCTCCTGCAAGGCGAGATAGACTACGCCGAAGCCGCCTTCGCCGAGCACCTGCTGGATGCGATACGGTCCGACCCGCGCATGAACGGGAATCTCGCGCTGCTCGCGGTCGGCGACAACCGTCGCCTGCGGATCGATCACCGGGGAATCGAGAAACGAGCCGGCTTGCTGGTGAGCCGAAAGCAGCCCTTCGATCTGGCTGCGGAAGCGCGCATCCTCTCCGCAGGCGCGGGTAAAATAGGCGCTGCGGTCGGCCGGCCCGCTGTATTGAAGGGCCGCGCTGAAGACCTCTTCGAGTCGTTGGTGATCGCGACTGGGCAAGGCCTCTCCTCGCGAGGTTCTCCATCGCTGCCATGCGCCAGACGGGTCGCCGGCGCCTCAGCCGATTGGCGGGATCAGCTCGAGCGCGTGCTGTCGCGCAACTCGTTGTATAGCCAGGCGCGGGCAAACGTCCAATAGCGGTCCGCGGTGGCCCGCGAAATGCCCAGAATCTCCCCGGCTTCAGCTACGCTCAGGCCGGCGAAGAAGCGCAGTGTAACCAGTCGCGCCTTGACCGCGTCCTCAGCCGAGAGCCGCTGGAGCGCCTCGTCGAGCGCCAGCAGGTCGACCGAGTTGGGCAGCTCGATGCGGTCCTCGTCGCTCAGCTCGCAGCGCTGCCGCCCACCGCCGTGCTTCAGCCGCGAACGGCGCCGGGCGGCCTCGATCAGGATGCGGCGCATGGCTTCGGCGGCGGCACCGAAGAAATGTCCGCGGTTGTCCCAGCCGCCGCCCTTGCCGCCCAGCAGGCGCAGGTAGGCTTCGTGAACCAGCTCGGTGGCCTGAAGCGTGTGGCCGGGACGCTCGTGCGCGAGCCGTTGGGCGGCGAGCTGCCGCAACTCATCGTAGACCGCGTGCAGCAGGCGATCGCCGGCCTGCGGCTCGCCGCTGCGCACGTCCTGGAGCACACGGGTGATATCGGTCACAGGCCCAGCTCCGGCGGATCGGCCGGCCTCCCGCGGGCGAGTGTCGCGTGCAACGGTGAATCCTTCAAGTCAGCCGCGCGCGCATCTGTGGCGCACAGCCGCCCCGGCTGTGACTTTCTCCGCGCATGGAGCACAGCCGCCCCCGGCTGTGTCTTTCTCTGCGCCTGGAGCACAGCCGCCCTCGGCTGTGACTTTCTGTGCGCATGGAGCACAGCCGCCCCCGGCTGTGACTTTCTCCGCGCATGGCGCACAGCCGCCCCCGGCTGTGTCTTTCTCCGCGCATGGAGCACAGCCGCCCCCGGCTGTGACTTTCTCCGCGCATGGAGCACGGCCGCCCTCGGCTGTGACTTTCTGTGCGCATGGAGCACAGCCGCCCCCGGCTGTG
>CAYOHG010000430.1:0-3400 GCA_964403685.1 uncultured Planctomycetales bacterium | reverse complement strand
TGTGCTCCAGGCATCGCGAGAAGGCCAACGCCGCGGATCATGCACCCGTCGTGAGCATCACGCGCTGAGCGAGTCCGTTCGCACGCGTTGCGCGCGGCGTCAGTCAGTGCGCACTTCGCATCCGCATGCGTCGCGCGTCTGGGGGGATCGTTGCGATCGCGCGGCGGGACTGTCCGGGCTTCGGCACCGCCAGTAGAATCGCGCTTGTGGCGTTCGCGCGACAACCGGTGCGCGGCGCCCGGCGCGACCAGGAGAGACCGGCATGGCCGTTCGCACCGATTGCAGATATGCGCAGACGCATGAGTGGTTCCTCGCCGAAGGCACGCAGGTGACCATCGGAATCACCCAATTCGCCGCGGACGAGTTGACCGACATCACGTACGTCGAACTGCCCAAGGTCGGCGCGGAAATCAAGGCGGGCACGGCGTTCGGGGAGATCGAATCGGTCAAAGCCACCAGCGAGTTGTACGCCGCGGTCGGGGGAAAAGTCGTGGCCGTCAACGGCGAACTGGCCGAGCACCCCGAATACGTCAACGACGACCCGCAGGGCAAGGGCTGGATGATCCGGATCGAGTGTGCCGACCTGTCGCCGCTGCAAAAGCTGATGGACGCCGCGGCCTATGCGAAGATGACCGCGCAGTAGTTCGCTTGGAATGGCACAAGCGCTGCCCGCCGACAATGGCGCGCTGTCTGCCTGGCGCGGCCTGGTCTGTGGCTGCCTGGCAATCGAAACGGCCAGACGGTCTGAAGTCTGCGGATCCTGCGGCGTTCCCGCCCTCCTCGCCGCAAGCTCCGACGGCGCAGGGTCCAACCCGCGGTCTCAACCTGCCGCTACAATTCACGATTCCGAGCGGCGCCGGGCTGCGCCGCAGGCCGATCGCAACGCTCTCGGGCCGATGCGATCGGGGTTCATCCGTGGACGGACCGGCGGGCGCACATTGGGCGGCGTCGTGCGGCGGCGCGGATTGAACTGCTGGCATGCCTGGAAGCACGAAATGACCCCGCAGGATCTCCGCGAGCTGTTGCGACCGTCCGACACGTTCATTCACCGGCACATCGGCCCCGGCGAGGCCGACATTCAGCAGATGCTGCACGGCCTGGGCTACTCCTCGCTCGACGCGCTGAGCGACGACACGGTGCCAGCCGCGATTCGCCGGCGCGAGTTGCTGAAGCTGGGTCCGCCGCGCGGCGAGCACGAGTTGCTGGTCGAGCTGCGCGACATCGCGTCGCGGAACCAGGTCTATCGCGCGCTGATCGGGATGGGTTACCACGATTGCATCACCCCGCCGGTGATCCTGCGCAACATCCTCGAAAACCCCGGCTGGTACACGCAGTACACGCCGTACCAGGCGGAGATTTCGCAGGGTCGGCTCGAGGCGCTGATCAACTACCAGACGATGATCGCCGACCTGACGGCGCTGCCGCTGGCGAATGCCTCGCTGCTCGACGAAGCGACGGCGGCCGCCGAGGCCATGACCATGGCCCTGCGCGTCGCCGGCGGTGATCGGCACGGCTTTTTTGTATCAGCGGACTGTCACCCGCAGACGATCGGGCTGGTGCGGACGCGGGCTGAGCCGTTGGGAATCCGAGTGCACAGTGGCGATGCGGCCGAGGCCAACTTCGCCGAGCTGGGTTGCTACGCGGTGCTGCTGCAATACCCCACGACCGACGGGCGCGTCTGCGACTACGCGGCGCTGGCGGAACGCGCCCATCGGCAAGGGGCGCTGGTGGTGGTGGCCTGCGACCTGCTGGCGCTGACGCTGCTGCGGCCGCCGGGCGAGTTCGGCGCCGACATTGCCGTGGGGAATTCGCAGCGTTTCGGCGTGCCGCTGGGCTTTGGCGGGCCGCACGCGGCGTTCATGGCGACGCGCAGCGAGTTCGCCCGGCAGATGCCCGGTCGGCTGATCGGTGTGTCGAAGGACGCGCACGGCAATCCGGCGTACCGACTTTCGGTACAGACGCGCGAGCAGCACATCCGCCGCGAGAAAGCCACCAGCAATATCTGCACTGCCCAGGTGCTGCTGGCGATCATGGCCGGAATGTACGCCGCGTATCACGGGCCGGACGGACTGCGGCGGATCGCCCGGCGCGTGCACACATACACGTGCATGCTGGCGGAAGGGCTGCGGCGGCTGGGGCACGAGGTTGCGCCCGGCCCGGTGTTTGACACTCTGCGCATTCGCCCGAACGGATCGAAGGGCGGGGCGGCCAGCGCGGCGCAGGTGCGCGAGCTGGCCGAGCAGCGGCGTCTGAACTTCCGCTACTTCGACGACGGCAGTGTTGGCGTATCGCTGGACGAGCGAACCGACGAAGCAGAGTTTCAACGGGTTTGCACCGCGTTCGGTTGCGGCCGGGAGATTGAGGTCGACGCGGATGAGCTGCTGACCGCGGTGCAGCCGCATGTGAACTACCCGGCGCCGTTAGCGCGTTCCAGCGCGTTTCTCACGCACCCGGTCTTTCGCTCGTATCACTGCGAGCATGACATGCTGCGCTACATTCACCGGCTGCAAGCGCGCGACCTTTCGCTGACGACCTCGATGATCCCGCTGGGTTCCTGCACGATGAAGCTCAACGGGACTTCGCTGATGATCCCGGTCACCTGGGCGGAGTTCGGCGGGCTGCATCCGTTTGCGCCATTCGAGCAGGCACGCGGCTATGCAAGGCTGTTCGAACAACTCGAAGACTGGCTGGCGGAGATCACCGGTCTGTCGGCGGTTTCGCTTCAGCCCAACGCCGGCGCGCAGGGCGAATACACCGGCCTGCTGGTGATCCGGGCCTATCATCGCAGCCGTGGCGACACACAGCGCGACGTCTGCCTGATTCCGGTCTCGGCGCACGGAACGAACCCGGCCAGCGCGGTGATGGCGGGCATGACCGTCGTGCCGGTCGCGTGCGATGAGAGCGGGAATGTCGACGTCGCCGACCTGGCAAACAAGGCGGCGGCGCATCGCGAGCGGTTGGCGGCACTGATGATCACCTACCCGTCGACGCACGGCGTGTTCGAGGAGGGCGTAAAGGACCTGTGTCGCATCGTGCACGAGCACGGCGGACAGGTGTACATGGACGGGGCCAACATGAACGCGCAGGTCGGACTGTGCCGGCCCGGCGACATCGGCGCCGACGTCTGCCACCTCAACCTGCACAAAACGTTTTGCATTCCGCACGGCGGCGGCGGACCGGGCATGGGGCCGATCGCCGTTGCGCCACACCTGGCCGCGTTTCTGCCCGCGCATCCGGTGGTCGAACCGCGCGCTTCGGAAGGGCACGGCGCGGGGGAGGATTCGCGCGCGATCGGGCCGGTGTCGGCGGCACCGTGGGGCAGCCCGAGCATCCTGACCATTTCGTGGGTCTACATCGCGCTGATGGGAGCGGCGGGCCTGCGCAAGGCGACGCAGGTCGC
>CAYOHG010000429.1:0-3421 GCA_964403685.1 uncultured Planctomycetales bacterium | reverse complement strand
GTGCATTATGAGGGACAGCGCGTCGATCAACTGGCGGAGGCGGCCCTGGTTCCGATCCGCCGGCAGATCAGCTTTGTCTTTCAGCTCAACGCCTTGTTTGATTCGATGAGTGTCGCCGAGAACGTCGCGTTCCCGATGATGGAGATCAGCAAGGGAAGGCTCGATCGCCGGAAGCTGCGCACCCTGGTGGACCGTTCGCTGGACATCGTCGGCCTGGCCGGGTTTCAGTCGAAGCGGCCGGCCGAACTCTCCGGCGGCGAGAAAAAACGCGTGGCGCTCGCCCGGGCGATTGCGATCGACCCGCCGCCCAAGGTGATTCTCTACGATGAGCCCACCGCCGGCCTCGACCCGCAGCGGGCCGACGTCATCAACCGCCTCATTCGCCACCTGCTGGAGGAATTCAACGTCACCAGCGTTGTCGTCACACACGACATGAAGAGCGCCGCGGCGGTGGGCGACCGCGTGCTCGTGTTGTGGGGCGGCCGCTTCATCGCCGACGCCACCCCGGCGGAGCTCGCGGCGTCGACGGAGGAGCACGTGCGGCGGTTCGTGACCGGCGTCGCCGAGCCGAGCGACCTGCGGGCACTGAGCGAGTAGCCGAATGCCTGGGACGCGCGGGCTGAAAACCGGACGAAACCGGCCTCATCCTGTTCGTATTCCGCCCGGCACCGCGCTACGCGGGCCTCGTCCGCCTCGGCGAGTCGTCGTTTGGGCGTAGAGCTATTGACATGCAGAGCAGAACTTGCGCGGTCTGATAAGAAATCCAGGACTGATTTAGCAGCTCCGCGCGCTCCTATATTACCCAGATTAACGCCGAACGACCAAGGCACCGTTAACATGGTAAATCAAACGCGATTCGCAACTTACCGAGAGTGCCTCTTGCGATTTTTTCCGCGCGCAATCCAAAGTGCAGACTAGCTTCCGTCGATAAGA
The DNA here is from genome assembly GCA_964403685.1 of uncultured Planctomycetales bacterium. Classification (GTDB taxonomy): domain Bacteria; phylum Planctomycetota; class Phycisphaerae; order UBA1845; family Fen-1342; genus CAYOHG01. The sequence goes on along the minus strand of CAYOHG010000429.1, from coordinate 2,488 downwards.
CGGTTGTGCGGGAATATGGCCACGCAGCCAGGCCCTCCCGCGGGGCGAGGGAAGTGCTGGGGTAAGGGTTGCCCGACGATCACGGATGGTCACGGCGTTTTTGCACGCACGTGCCGCGGCCGGGTCGAAGGGTAAGAAGCGAGGAGTTCGACATGTTGCAGTCCGTCAGTCCAACCGTTTTGGCGGCGAGCGCGGGAGCGACCACGACCCCGCGCGCGCGAGCGAGTGCGGCGACCGCGGAGAGCGAGCCAGCCGGTGTCCACGACCACCTGGAGCTTTCCAGCGCCGCGACCGACTATGCTGAGCACTCGGTCGACGAGTCGTTCCGCCCTGAAAAGGTCGCCGAGATCCGGGCGCAGATCGACGCCGGGACATACCTGACCGATCAGAAGCTCGATGTCGTCGTCGATCGGATGCACGCGGAGATCTTCCGGCGCGCCTGAGGCCCGGCCCTTTCGCAGATCCAAATACGGTTCCTGATGCGACGCCGGGCGGCTACGTCCGGCGTCGCTGTTTTGCCGCCGGGGGCGTCGCGACCGATCGACTCTTCGCGGCGGAGCCCGGCGCGGAGTACTCGGCAATGACGACGGAGTTCATCCCGCCGCGCGGCGTCCAGCGGGTCTCGACGCGCATGCGGCGCGGGCGGATCGTACCGACCAGCTCGTCCAGCACGCGGTTCGTGACGGCTTCGTAGAAGATGCCCTGGTTGCGAAAGCCTTGCAGGTAGTACTTGAGGCTCTTCAGCTCCACGCAGTACTGATCGGCAACGTACTCGATGATCACCGTGCCGAAGTCGGGCTGGCCGGTCACCGGGCAGACGCTGGTGAATTCCGGGGCTTCGTGCCGAATCACGTAATCGCGCCGCGGGCAGGGATTGGGGAATACCTCCAGATCGAAGCGCGTCTTGCGAAGTCGCGGGCGAGACATCGGGATCCTCGGCTTGCGGCGCCCGCCGGCGGCGTGCCGCGCCAGGCGCCGCTTCATTCTGCCGGCGCGCGGCGGCGTACCGCAAGCAGCCGTGGGCAAATCCTGGCGGCCGTCGGTGAAATGCGCGGTCGTCGCGAGCGAATACCCTCCCGACTCGGTGCGGAGCGGCGCGCCTGCTGGGAGAAGGGTTCGTGAACCGGCCCGGATTTCTAATTCCGCCGCGTGCGACAAGAGGTAGACTTCAGGTATGCAGGGCGCGAGCGGGGGCATTCTGGGCCGGCTAAGCGAAAAGGTGCTCGGCTGGATCGCGCTGGCCCTGCTTGTGCTCGGAGCCGTCGCGATCTATCAGACGCCGGCGGAGACCAAGGCGGCGCTGTGGAGCGGAGTGTGGCGGACGCTCGTGTGGCTGGCGCTGACGGCGGCTTTCCCCTGGCTGGCTCGGCCCGTATTGGGGCGCGTGCTCGAAGCCGGCTCCAATTGGGCCGGCGCCGGGCTGCTGGCGGGATTGCTGGCGCTGAACGTCGCCAGCGGGCTGCTGATGATGACGGTCTGGCCGAGCGGTGCCTGGACCTGGCTGCTGGTGCTGGGAATGCTGGCGCTGGCGGCAACGTATAATTACCTGGTCGTCGAGTACCTGGCCGACACGCGCGGCGGGTGAGGGGCACGGTCAGCCGGTGGGCGGAACCATGACGTCAAGCTACCAACCCGGTCTGCGCGTCAGTGAGTACGTGCTGGTCGAGCGTGTCGGGGTGGGCACGTTCGGCGAGGTGTGGAAAGCGCGGCACCACGTCTGGGAGCGCGAGCACGTCGCCGTCAAACTGCCGACGGCGCCCGATTACGTGCGCTACCTGCAACGCGAGGGGCTGGTCGTTCACGCGCTCAAGCACGCGAACATCGTGCGCGTCCTGGGAATCGACCCGTACGCCGAGATTCCCTATCTCGTCATGGAGCTGGTGGAAGGGCCGTCGCTTCAGAAACTCATTGCCGACGCTCGCGGCGGACTGCCGATCAGCACCGCACTGACGATCCTGCAGGGTGTGCTGCGCGGGATCGCCGCGGCACACGAGGCGCGCATCCTGCACCGCGATCTGAAGCCCGGCAACGTGCTGTTGAACCTGCGCGGACGCGAACTGCCGCGTCTGACGGTCGACGACGTCAAGGTCAGCGATTTCGGGCTGGGCCACGGAGACGCCGACGTGCTGCGCTCGATCGTGCAGTCGGCTTCCATGGACCGTGACAATCGGCTGGTCGGAACGCTTGCGTACATGGCTCCGGAACTGCGCGACGGCGGTGCGGCCGCCACTCCCGGCAGCGATCTGTACTCCATCGGCGTGATGTTCTTCGAGATGCTCACGGGGCAGCGACCGGCGGGGGCCGAGCTGCCCAGCACCTGCCGGGGCGACGTGCCGGCGGCGCTGGATGGCGTCTTTTAGCGGCTTTATGCCCGGCAGGATCGTCGCTACGAGAACGCCGAGAAGGTGCTCAAGGATCTGGAGCGGGCGCAGCGGCCGGCGCAGCAGCGCGGCGTGCCGCCGGTGCCGGGCGCGGTTCCGCCGGTTTC
>CAYOHG010000428.1:0-3425 GCA_964403685.1 uncultured Planctomycetales bacterium | reverse complement strand
GGTTGCATGTATGTCGGATATCTTGAAGGCGTTCCTGCACGATGTGATCAGCCGCAATCCCGCAGAGCCGGAGTTCCTTCAGGCGGTCACCGAAGTCGCGGAGTCCATCGTCCCGGTGCTCGAAAGACACCCGCAATATCGGAAACACCGGGTGCTCGAGCGGATCGTGGAGCCCGAGCGGGTGGTCAGTTTCCGCGTTCCGTGGGTCGATGATCGCGGTGAGATCCACGTCAACCGCGGCTTCCGCGTCCAGTTCAGCAGCACGCTCGGCCCGTACAAAGGCGGGTTGCGGTTCCACGCCTCGGTCAACCAGTCGATCATGAAGTTCCTGGCGTTCGAGCAGACTTTCAAGAATGCTCTGACAACGCTGCCGATGGGCGGCGGCAAGGGCGGCAGCGACTTCAGCGTCCGCGGCCGCAGCGACGCCGAAATCATGCGCTTCTGCCAGGCGTTCATGAACGAGCTGTTTCGCCATGTAGGACCGGACACCGACGTTCCGGCCGGCGACGTGGGCGTCGGCGGACGCGAGATTGGCTACCTCTTCGGGCAGTACAAGCGGCTGGTCAATCGCTTCGAAGGCTGGGTTACGGGCAAGGGCGTCAACTGGGGCGGAAGCTTGATTCGTAAGGAGGCCGCCGGCTATGGGACGGTCTATTTCGCTGCCGAGATGCTGGCCGCGCAGAATCAGACGTTCGCCGGCAAGACGGTGGCGATTTCTGGCTACGGCAACCTCGGCTACCACGCCCTCGAGAAGCTGAACGAACTGGGCGCCAAAGTCGTAACCATCGCCGATGAGCACCATTACGTGTATGACCCGACGGGAATCGCCGGCGAGCGGGCGCGCTTCGTACACGACCTTTGGCACGTCCACCGGGAGCAGGTGGATGCTTACGCCGAGAAATACAAGCTCGAGCTGCACGCCGGCCGGCCCTGGAGCGTGAAGTGCGACGTGGCGATTCCGACGGCGGCGCAGAACGAGATCAACCACCTGGACGCCAAGGCGCTGGTTGCCAACGGCTGCAAGCTGGTGGCTGAGGGCGCCAACATGCCGTGCACACCCGAGGCGATCGAAGTCTTTGAAGAGCATGGAGTTCCGGTCGGGCCCGGAAAGGCGGCGAACGCCGGCGGCGTGGCCGTCTCCGGGCTGGAGATGTCGCAAAACTCAATGCGCGTGTACTGGAGCCGGGAGGAAGTGGACCGGCGGCTGAAGGAGATCATGCGGCGAATCCACCGCGTGTGCTTGGATACGGCGGAGATGTACGGCCGGGCCGGAGATTACATTTCCGGCGCGAATATTGCAGGGTTCCTGAAGGTGGCAGATGCCATCCTGGACCAAGGCATTGTCTGAGACTTGCTCCCGCACTGCCAGCCGGCTGCGGCCGGCTTCGATCCGACCGGCCGAGACGTCCGTGGCGATGGTCGGCAGCGGGAATTTGCGCATACCTTGAGGAGAACCGCGCATGTCCAAGTTCGTGACTGAGTTCATGGAAGGGCTGAAGGCTCGCAACCCCGGTGAGAAAGAGTTTCACCAGGCTGTTCAGGAGGTCGTCGAGTCGATCGGGCCGGTCTTTGACCGCCATCCCGAGTTCCGCAAGGCGAAGCTGATGGAACGCCTCTCGGAGCCGGAACGCATTGTCATGTTCCGCGTTCCGTGGATGGATGACAAGGGCGAGATCCAGGTCAACAAGGGTTACCGGGTCGAGTTCAACAGCGCCATCGGGCCTTACAAGGGCGGGCTGCGCTTCCACCCCTCCGTGAACCTCAGCATCCTCAAATTCCTGGGCTTCGAGCAGATTCTCAAGAACTCGCTGACGACGCTGCCCATGGGCGGCGGCAAGGGCGGCAGCGACTTCGACCCGCACGGCAAGTCCGACGCCGAGGTCATGCGCTTCTGCCAGAGCTTCATGAGCGAGCTGTATCGCCACATCGGCGCCGATACGGACGTGCCCGCCGGCGACATCGGCGTGGGCGGCCGCGAGATTGGTTTCCTCTTCGGTCAGTACAAGAAGCTGGTCAACCGCTTCGACGGCGTGCTCACCGGCAAGGGCCTGAACTGGGGCGGCAGCCTCATTCGCCCGGAGGCCACCGGCTACGGCACGGTCTATTTCGCTGAGGAGATGCTCAAGACCCGCGGCCAGTCGCTGAAGGGCAAGAAGGTCGTCATTTCCGGCTCGGGCAACGTCGCGCAATACGCGGTCGAGAAGTGCCTGCACCTGGGCGCCAAGCCGATCACGCTGTCAGATTCCAACGGCTTCATCGTCGACGAAGCCGGCATCGACGCGCAGAAGCTCGCCTTCGTGATGAACCTCAAGAACGTGCAGCGCGGCCGGATCAGCGAATACACCAACAAATTCTCCGGCGCCCAGTATCAGAAGGTCGATCCCAAGGCTCCCAGCAATCCGATCTGGGCCGTCAAGTGCGACGTCGCGCTGCCCTGCGCCACGCAAAATGAGGTCAACGAGATCGACGCCAACAACCTGGTCAAGAACGGCTGCCAGGTCGTCGCGGAAGGCGCCAACATGCCGACCACCCCCGGCGGCGTGAAGGTCTTCATCGAAGGCCGGCTGCTGTATGGCCCGGGTAAGGCGGCCAACGCCGGCGGCGTCGCCACAAGCGGGCTGGAGATGTCGCAGAACTCGATGCGGCTGTCGTGGTCGCGCGAAGAGGTCGATCAGCGCCTGCACGGCATCATGGTCAACATCCACAAGGTCTGCGTCGAGACCGCCAAGGCCTACAACTGCGAAGGCAACTATGTGGTCGGCGCGAACATCGGCGGCTTCCTGAAGGTCGCCAACGCGATGATGGACCAGGGTCTGGTCTAACCGTCTGCCGACCGTCGCAGCGATGGTTGGCGATGTGCCTATATGCGGGCGGTGCGAGCTTCAAGAGGCCGCGCCGCCCGCGGTGCTTGGGAAGCCGGGCGCGGGTAAGGGGCACCTTCAACTCGCAAGTCCGAGGCGACAAGAGCCCAGGCGGAACGGTGCCAGGCGCAGGATAGTCTCGTTCAAGAACGGGCATTGCGAGCCAAGCAGCGAACATCAGCTCGACGACCGCAGCGAAGATTATCGAGTACCGCGCGATGTTTGCCCTTTCGGAAAGGGCAGTGGTCGTCATTCTGAAAAGCACAGCGACAGCCATTCTGAGGATTTCCGCGATGAGGAGTCCTGCTTCGAATGCGACGTCTGCTCCATTCATGCGCGCTCGTCCGAGGACGATGGCCAATTGCGCCAGGTCGGCCTGAGACCCGCGTTCGCGCGCTGGTTGGCGGGTTTCGTGCAGAAGTTGCCATCCATGAGGCCGGGTGTTCGTGGGGCTGACCGGTGGCAGAGAATCCTCAAGTGCGCGCCGCCTTGCCGATTGTCCTGGACTCCTAAATAGCTATTCCCGATCACGCGACAGCGTGGTTGGTGCGGCGTGAGTGTTGC
>CAYOHG010000427.1:0-3432 GCA_964403685.1 uncultured Planctomycetales bacterium | reverse complement strand
GGCCATGACGCCGCGGACGCGGGCGATCCTCGTCAATTCGCCCAACAACCCCACCGGCGTGCTGTACGGGGAGGAGCGCTGCCGGGCGCTGGGAGACCTGCTGCGCCGCATCGACCGCCCCGATCGCCCGATCTATCAGGTGCTCGACGATCCCTACCGCCGACTGGTATATGACGTCGTGCGCGGACCGACTCCGGCGGCGCACTATGCGCGCACGCTGCTGGTCTCCAGCTACTCGAAGGACCTGAGCATCCCCGGCGAGCGCTGCGGCTACATCGCCGTGCCGGCCAGCGTGCCGGAGCGCGCCCTCGTGCTTAACGCGCTGATTATGCTCAATCGCACGCTCGGCTTCGTCAACATGCCCGCGTTCATGCAGCGCGTCATCGTGCATTGCGCCGACGCCTGCTGCGATATCTCGGGCTACCGCGCCGCGCGCGACCAGATCTGCGCGGTGCTGCGCGACTGCGGATACGAGCTGGTCACGCCCGGCGGCGGCATGTTCGTCTTCCCGCGCACGCCCATCCCGGACGACCGCGCCTTCACGGACCTGCTGGTGAAACAGCGTGTCCTGGCCGTACCGGGCAGCGGCTTCGGCCGCCCGGGCTACATGCGGCTCAGCTTCGCGGTCGAGCCGCGTGTCATCGAGGGCGCCCGCACCGGATTGAACGCCGCCCGCCGCGAAGCCCTGCGAGCCTGATCGCGGCTTCCGCGCGGCGCACTCCAGGAGATTGCCACCTTGTCCACCGCGTTGCCCGCATCCTGCTCCTGCGCTGTGATGGGCGCGTTTCAACGACCGATCGAGACGCGCCGGCTTCCGCTTCCGACCGACCTGAAGCCCGGCGAAATCCTGCTGAAGACCGAGCTGGCCGGCGTCTGCGGCACCGACGTGCATCTCCACAAGGGTGAACTTAAGGTGCCGCTTCCGCTCATCCTCGGCCACGAAACCACCGGCTTCATCGCCGCCCTCGGCTCCGGTGACACGCGCGACTGGCTCGGCCAGCCGCTCAAGATCGGCGACCGTGTCTCGTTCACCGTCGGGCGACCCTGCGGAACCTGCCGCTACTGCCGCGTCCATCGCCTGCCGAGCCGCTGCATGAACCGCAAGGCGTACGGCGTGACTACGCCCTGCGACGCGCCGCCGCACCTGCTGGGCGGCTATTCGCAGTATCACTTCCTCTACCGCGACACGGCCGTCTTCAAACTGCCCGACGATCTACCGAGCGCGGCGGTCGTCGGGGCGGGCTGCGCGCTGGTGACCGCGGTGCACGGCTTTGAGCGCATGCGCATGCAGTGGGCTGAGTCGGTGGTGATCCAGGGCGCCGGGCCGGTCGGGCTGGCGGCGCTGGCCGTCGCCAAGGAAGCCGGTGGCCGGCCATGCATCGTCATCGGCGGGCCGCGCGAGCGGCTGGAGCGCTGTCGCCGCTTCGGGGCGGACGTCACCATCGACATCGACGAAGTGTCCGACCCCGCCGATCGCCGCCGGATTGTGCTCGATCACACCAGCGGGCTGGGCGCCGACGTTGTGGTCGAGTGCGTCGGCATGCCGCAGGCCGTCGTGGAAGGCTGGGAGCTGTGCCGGGACGGTGCGAAGTACCTCGTATTGGGGCACTACGGCGACGCCGGCCCAATCGCGCTGAATCCGCACGTCATCACCCGCAAAGAGCTGACCGTCTTCGGAAGCTGGGGCTCCGAGCCGCAGCACTGGACCGTTGCGCTTGAGTTTCTGCGCACCCGCCGCGAGCGCTATCCGTTTCACGAGCTGATCACGCACCGCTTCGGGCTGGGTCAGGTCAACGAGGCGCTGTCGGCGGTGGCGACATGGCAAACGGGTAAGGCGGTGATCGTGCCGAATGAATGAGCGGGGCGACAAGGGAACAGGGAGCAAGGGAACAGGGAACGACGGAACAAGGGCGCCGGCGGCCGGAACTTGCTGACCTACCGACCTTTCGACCTATCGGCGTCTGCGGCCAATTCACGGATCACTCGCCCGCAGACGAACCGCAAGCTGGTAGATCGCGCGGCCCTCGCGGCGGTACTTCACCTCAAAATTCGTCGAGACGGTGTCGCTTGTGACGCCGAACGTCGGATCATTGAAATCCACCGGCTCCAGCCGCGGATGCCCCAGCAGCAGCGCGCGGATTACGGCGAAATACTCGGCGTGGTCGGTCTGCACGGAGCAGCGTGCTCCGGGCGCGAGGCACTCGACGGCCGCCTGTACGAAGTTGGGCTGAAACAGCCGCCGCTTGTGGTGGCGCTTCTTGGGCCACGGGTCGGGGTGGTAGACGTGCAGCGCGGCCAGCGACCCGCGCGGGCAGAGCACGCGGATGAAGTGCTGCGCGTCGGTGCGCACCAGGCGAACGTTCGTCAGCCCCCAGCGGGTCATGCGGTCGGCGGCGTAGGCGCAGATCTTGTTGGCCCACTCAATCCCGAAGAAGTTCAGCTCGGGCCGCTGGCGCGCCCGACGCAGCAGAAACGTGCCTTTGCCGACGCCGATCTCCAGCTCCACCGGGTGATCGTTGCCGAACAGCCGCGGCCAGGACAGACCCTGGAGGTCGGTCAGCGTGAGCAGCACCGGCGGAACAGGCGCGGCAGTCATGGTTGCAGAGTGTAGCCGCGCGCGAGCGACGGCTGCGGGGGCGGGGAGGCGAGTTCAGCTGACGCGCTGGCGACGGCCGCGGCCCCACTCGACACACAGGCGCAACAGATCCTTGCGGTCGATCGGCTTGGACGTGTAGTCGTCGCAGCCGGCGGCTTTGCACTTCTCAAGGTCGGCGCGCATGGCGTGAGCGGTGAGCGCGAGAATCGGAAGCTCGGAACCCTTCATCCGCAACAGGCGGGTGGCGGAGTAGCCGTCCATTTCGGGCATCTGCATGTCGGTGAGCAGGAGATCAAACGGCGGCGGATCGGCCAGCGGCCCGTCGACGGTTCCATCGACGGTGAGCGCTTCGACGGCCAGCCGGCCGTTGGCTGCGACCTGAACCTCAGCGCCCGCCTTTCGAAGCTGAAAGGCGATCAGCCGTTGATTGTCCGGACCATCCTCAGCCAGCAGAATTCGCAGCCCTTCCAGTGGACGCTCGCCGCCGGCCGGCGCAGCGCTCGGTCCGGCTGAAGAGCCTGGTTCCGGCGTGCGCGAAGCGATTTGTTTATTGCGTGGGTCGATCATGGGAACGTCGTTGCACACCCCGGCGGCGACGGTGACGGTGAACGTACTGCCAACGCCGACCTCGCTGGTGAGGGAGATGGTGCCGCCGAGCATCTCGGCGAAGCGCTGGCTGATGCGCAGGCCAAGGCCGGTCCCGCCGAATCGGCGGGTGGTGGACGCATCCGCTTGGGAGAAAGGCTCGAAGATGGCGTCGATCCGGTCTTGAACGATACCGATACCGGTGTCCTTGACGGCCACTCGCAAGGCACCGGCAGGAGTGACCGTGACGT
>CAYOHG010000426.1:0-3432 GCA_964403685.1 uncultured Planctomycetales bacterium | reverse complement strand
TTTCGCTGGCCATCTTGAGTACTCCATCGTCAGAGCGATGCGGGGCCGGTCGGAGGGCCGGCCCCGCGGAAGTCAGCCGATCAGCGCCGCCGACGCAGCAGGGACGCCGCCGCGCCCAGCCCCAGCAGCGCCGCGCTGGACGGCTCGGGGATATAGCCGATGTTCACGCCGACGCCGTCGCCGGCAGTCTGGTCGATGCGGATGGTCAGCGAACTGATGGCGTCATCGATGCGCACCAGGGCCAGGCCGGTGTTCCACCACGGGTCGGCGCCGCCCGGGCCGGTCAGCGAGTTCATCATCGTGAAGGAACCGGAAGCCGGCGTGAAGAGCGTCGGGCCGACGTTCAGGCTGCCGGTGAAGTCGCCCAGGTGCGTGCCGTTCTGAAGCACCGTCGCGACACTGATGCAGTCCGCGGGGTTCTCGCCTGGCAGCGGATCGCGGCGCCCGAGCCCCTGCACACCCAGGATGATCTCGCCGGCAGACACCGTGCCGGGAAACGTGTAGGTCACACTCCACGAAGTGTTCAGCACGCCCGAGAAGCCCCAGTTGGTACGTGCGAATTCCTCGTGGTTGGTCCAGTTGTACGTGTCACCGGCGTAATTGACCGAACCGGCCACGAGCTGCGGAATTGCGCTGCGAGCTTCGATGAAATCGGAGTGGGCCGCGTACGTCATTTGCACCGTCCCGACGCCGGGCAGGTTGTACGAGCCGTTCGTCGGCGGCGCCGTGCCGAACGGCGTCGGCGCCATCTGCAGCCAGTCGACGTTGTACGTCGAAGCCAGTGCACTTGTGCTGCTCGCCGCCAGAACCAACCCCGCGACTGCCAACATGCGTTTCATCTGCGTATTCATCGTCGCACTCCCTCGGTTGCAAGTACGCGTCCGGCGCGCGACCCCGCGCACTCGGCTTCACCGCACCGGCTGGCGTTCTGGACGCCGCCTGTGCCTCACCCATGCATCCGTCGCGAGGAGGGCGAATCTCCAGGTTGGCTCAAAAAAATCTCAGATGCCCCGGCCGGCCGGGTATGGAAACGACGTGCGAAAGCCCGACGGGCGCAGGCCGCAGGCGGCGGCACCGAAGCGCCCCGGCCCTTTCTCCCTGGCCGCTCAACCCCTTCGTGCCTTGGTGCCTTCGTGCCCTCTGCCTCGACCCCTTGGCCCCTCGACCCCTTCCTCCCGCCGTGCCTTGGTGCCTTGGCTTCCTTAAATCACATCCGCGAACGCCCGTTTGCTCTTCATGAAGAACGCGTAGCCCAGCAGCGCGATCAACAGGGAACCCGCCAGCGCGATGCCGAAGCTCTGCCACTCGGGTGGGCGGCCCCACATCAGCGCCGCGCGAACCCCTTCGATCGCGGGCGTCAGCGGATTGACTTCCAGCGCGTAGCGGAACGGGTACGGCACGCGCTGCGCCGAATAGAAGATCGGCGTTGCGAAGAACAGGATCTGCACCGCCAGCGCAACGACGTGCTGCAAGTCGCGCACAAAGACGCCCAGCGCCGCCGTCAGCCAGGCCAGCCCCAGCGTGGTGCAGCACACCGGCAGAATCAACACCGGCAGCCACGCCGCCGTGGCGTGCGGCCATGTGTGCACGATCATCCCCCAGCCGGCCAGCCAGACCAGCACGTTCATCAGCAGCGTCACCAGCGCGCTGAGCAGCGTGCTGAACACCAGCACTTCCAGCGGAAACACCAGTTTCTTGACGTAGTTCGGCTGGCTGGTGATCAGCGTGGCGGCGCGATTCAGCACCTCGGCGAACACATTGAACACGATCATGCCGCAGAACATCGCCAGGGCGAATTCGCCCTGCGATTCCTGCTCGTTGTCGCCCCAGCGGGCCTTGAAGACAACCGCGAAGACGAACGTGTAGATCGCCAGCAGCAGCAGCGGATTGAGAATCGACCACAGCAGGCCCAGGCTCGACGAACGATAGCGCTGCGCCACGTCGCGCTGGGCGAGCTGCCAGATCAGTTCACGGTGCGAAAGCAGGTTCCAAACGGCCGCCAGCGGGTTCAGGTAGCGCGCCAGGCCGGCTCCCTGCGGCGTGTAGACCTGTTCGCGCGAATTCCGTGACATCGCCCGGCAACGGTAACGATTCAGCCGGCGCTGTCCAGTCGCCGGCGCCGCCGGGCGCGCCACGCGACGGTCGATCACGATCGCCGGGCTGCGTGCCGATCTAATTCCTGGCGGGCGGCGGTGGTCGCCGCGGCGCTGCCGATAAGACCTTCAGTCGGACCGGGACATGAACTGCGGCAACTGCGGCGCTGCCCTGGCGATGGCGCCGAACCAGACCTATCTGTTCTGCCCATACTGCGACACGTTCGTCTTTCCGGACGCGGCCGGCGACGACGGAATTTGCACGCTGAATTCGACCAGCGGGCTGGATTGCCCGCTGTGCAGCCAGCCGCTGCTCGACGGAACACTCGAAGGCCGGCCGGTGCGACACTGCCTGAAATGCCGCGGCATCCTCGCCACGCACGAGTCGTTCACCGACGTGGTGCGCATCCGCCGTTCCCGGCGGCGCGACGAGCAGCGGGTTCACGCTCCACTCGACGCGCGTCTGCTGGAGCGCTCGATGACCTGCCCTGCGTGCCGTCAGTGCATGGAAACGCACCCGTACTACGGCCCTGGCCCGGTTGTGATCGACACCTGTGCACGATGCGGGTTGCTGTGGCTGGACCACGGCGAGTTGAGCACGATCGAGACCGCCGCCGGCCGCACCTGAACGCTATTCCACCACGTCGTATTCCACCCAGACGCTATGCGGGTTGGTAGCGCTGGTCGTGATGCCCACCGACGCACCGCGCTCTCCGTTCAGCGGCTGAGCCGAGAAATCGCAATCCAGGATCGAGCAGCCGGCGTTCTGAACTGAAAGCTCCGGGCCAATCGGTGTCGCCGTGCCGGCCGGGTCGCTAAGCGCCTGGGCATAGACGTTCTGACTGGCGGTCAGCAGGATTCGACGCACCCGCAGGATCCGATCGGGCACCGCCGCGATTGTCAGCGTGCCGAACAGCGCAAAATTGGCAAAACTGCTGGCCATCCGCTCACCTCGAGCCGCGCCGTAGCGGACGGCTCAATCCACCACGTCGTATTCGACCAGCACACTGTGACTGCCCACGAGCGTCGTCTGCACCGCGACGTTCATTCCCCGCGCACCGGTCAGCGGTTCACGCTCGAAGGGCAGATCGGCCACGCTGCTGCCGGCCTGGCGCAAATACACAATCGGGCCGATCGAGCTGGCCGCCCCGCCGTAGTCCGTCTTGACTTCCACCTGCCCGCTGACATCCGACGTGAGCAGCAGACGGCGAATACGGATGATGCGATTGGCGACGGCGTCGATCGTCAGCACGCCGCTGTTGCTGAAATTGGCGAAGCTGGTGGCCATGCAAGCCTCCTGGCAAGCGGTGCCCGCGGACCGGCTACGCGGGACTCGACG
>CAYOHG010000425.1:0-3466 GCA_964403685.1 uncultured Planctomycetales bacterium | reverse complement strand
GTTGTGTATTGTGGCCTTGGCGGCTCCGCTCCGCCATGCCGCCGGCGACGGCCCGCGCGAATCTCAGGCGCCGGACACGCTGCGCGCCAGTCCGACCGCTCCGCCGGCATCGCAGCCGGCGCTGGCGCAGCGCGTCCAGATGCTGCGCGAGGCCTTCGAGCTGCTGGACGACGGGGACGAAGTCGCGGCGCTGCGGGCGCTGCAACGCCTCGTCGACAACGCGCCGCCCGAGACGCTGGCGCATCTTGAGGAAGTCACGCACCTCGCGCGCCGCCAGCCGCTGCTGGAGCTCATGGCTGACCTGCGCATGCGCGCCGCCCTGGCCCCGCGCGGGTCGCAGCTTTTCGACCTGCGCAACGTCACCGACTACGAGGCCCCGGCCATCGCGCGACGGCTGAGCGAACTCCTGGACACTGTGCTGGCCGTCGAGTACCGCGGCCGTTCGATCCGCCAGTGGGCGGCGGATCGCGAAGAATACACGCGGCTCTTCGCCGACGCCGCCGACATGGTGCGCGACGCCGAATTCGCTGCGGCGCTGATTCGCGCCCGGCTGCGCTTCGACCCGGCGCTGCGGCAGGAGCGCGTCGCGCGGCGGGATCTGACGCTGCTGCGCGACAATCTCGGGCGGTTCGTCGGGGCCGTGCGGAACATGCCCGGATTCACCGGCCTGACCGCCAACCCGCTGGATCCCAGCGATCCGACCTTTCAGGAAGCGGCCAGACGGGCGGCACAGCGCCGGGCCGAAGCCAGCGCCGCAAACCCGGATTCCGCGCCAGCCTCGCGCCCGAACCAGCCCGACAGCGCTCCGGTCGGCACCGAACCGCCCTGATACGCAGCCGAAAGAGGATATCCCAAGTGACGGCTCCCCCCGCCATCCGCAACATTGACATTCCCGGCCGCACGGCGTCAGGAAAAGTACGCGACCTGTTCGATCTGGGCGACCGCCTGATGATTGTCGCCAGCGACCGCATCTCCGCGTTCGACGTAGTGATGGATGAGCCGGTCCCCGGCAAGGGTGTGCTGCTCACGGCGCTGACGCGCTTCTGGCTGGCGCGGTTGCCGGCCTGCTCGCCGCATCACCTCGAGTACATCGTCGATGATCAGCGTTGCCCCGCCGGCTACGAGGCGTTCGGTGCGCTGCTGAGCGGTCGCGCCATGGTGTGCCACAAGGCACACGTGCTGCCGATTGAGTGCGTCGTCCGCGGGTATCTCGCCGGCGGCGGCTGGAGCGAGTATTCCCGCTGCGGTTCGGTCAGCGGCGTTGCTCTGCCGGCGGGGTTGCCGCTCGCGCAGCGGCTGGACACGCCCGTTTTCACGCCCAGCACCAAGGCCGCAAGTGGACACGACGAGCCGATCTCATTTGCGCAGGCCGTCGCGATCGCGACCGACTTCGCCGCACGGCTCGGGCATCCCCGCAGCTTCGGCGAAAAACTCATGCACACGGCCCGGCAGCGCGCGCTGGATACCTACTCGCAGGCCGCCCGGCATGCCGAGGCACGCGGCGTTCTGCTGGCCGATACGAAATTCGAATTCGGGCTGCGCGGCAGCGAGCTGCTGCTGATCGACGAGGTGCTTACGCCCGACTCCTCGCGCTTCTGGCCGGCCGATCAGTGGCAGCCCGGCCGCAATCCCCCCAGCTACGACAAGCAGTTCCTCCGCGATTACCTCAGCACCCTGCCGTGGGACAAGACTCCCCCGCCGCCGCGAATTCCCGCCGAGATCCTGGAGCAGACCGCGGCGCGCTATCGTGAGGCGCTGCGCCGGCTCACCGCGTAGCGCGGCGCTGTCCACGGCTGGCGGTCATCGCTCGCCGGGCGGCAGTGGCCGGCGGCACACGTGGCCCGTATCATCGGTCGCGTATGTCCCTGCCGCTGGTGGCGATCGTCGGGCGTCCCAACGTGGGCAAGAGTTCGCTGCTGAATCTGCTCGCGCTCGAGCGTATCAGCATCGTCGACCCGCGCCCCGGAATTACGCGCGACCGCGTCACCACCGTCCTCGAGCATCAGGACCGCTTCGTCGAGCTGGTCGACACCGGCGGCCTGGGCGTGGTCGACGTCGACCATCTCGAACAGCACGTCGAGGAGCAGATTCGCTTCGCGATCGCGCGGGCTGCGCTGGTCCTGTTCGTCGTCGATACGCAGACCGGCATCACCCCGCTGGATCAGCACGTCGCGGAGCTCTTGCGCCGCAGCGAAAAAAACGTACTCGTCGTCGCGAACAAGGCCGACGTCGAAGCGCACGCGCCGCAGGCGGCGGTTTTCGCCCGACTCGGATTCGGTCCGCCGCTGGTCGTCTCCGCGCTGCACAGCCGCGGGCGCGATCCGCTGCTGGACGCGCTGTTCGTCCAGCTCGGCGCTCCGGCCGGCGAACGTCCCGAGGAACCCGTCATGCGGCTGGCGATCGTCGGCAAGCGCAACGCCGGCAAGAGCACGCTGGTCAACGTCCTGGCCGGCGAGCCGCGCATGATCGTGAGCGAAATCCCGGGTACCACCCGTGACGCCGTCGATGTGCGCTTCGAGCGCGACGGCCAGGTCTTCATCGCGATCGACACGGCCGGCGTGCGCAAGCGCCGCAGCATGAATGACATCGATTTCTACTCCTATACGCGGGCGCTGCGGGCGATCCGTCTGTCCGACGTGGTGCTGCACCTGATCGACGCCACCGTTCCCGTCAGCGAGGTGGATCTGAAGCTGATCGGCGCGGTGCAGGACGAGCACAAGCCGCTGCTGCTGGCGATCAACAAGTGGGACCTGGCCGAGGGTCGCGCCACGCCGCAGCAGTTCGACGCCTACCTGGAGCAGGCCATTCCGTCGCTGCCCCACGTGCCCGTGACCTTCATGACCGCCCGCAGTGGCCGTAACGTGCAGGCCGCCATCGATGTCGCCCTCAGCCTGCACGAGCAGGCCCGCACCCGCCTGCCCACGGCCCGCCTCAACGCTGTCCTCGAGGAGGTGCTCTCCCAGCGCGTGCCGGCCGCCAAGCACGGGGCGCGCCCGGTGCGTATCTATTTCGCCACCCAGATCGACGTGTCCCCGCCCACCATCGTCTTTTCCTGCAATAAGCCGGAGTTGGTGAGCGAGAACTACCGCCGATTCCTCGAAAACCGGCTGCGCGAGCACACTCCGTTCCGCGAGGTCCCACTGCGCCTGTTGTTCCGTTCGCACCATGGCGAGGGCGCTCGACGCTGACCCGCCGGCTGACTGCCAGCACCGATTGCTGCTACAATGAGCGCGTTCCGTTCGCCTGAGGTGCCGCATGCCGATCGAATTCCACTGCAACCACTGCGGCAAGCTGGTCCGCGCCCCCGACGATGCCGGCGGCAAGCACGGCCAGTGCCCTGGCTGTCACCAGTCAATCTACATTCCGACGCCCAGCGCGCGGATCGAGGTGCTCAAGGTCGAGCCGATCGACCCGGCCGCGGAGCGCGAGGCGCAGCGCGCCGCGCGCGAGGCACAACTGCTGGCAC
>CAYOHG010000424.1:0-3480 GCA_964403685.1 uncultured Planctomycetales bacterium | reverse complement strand
GGTGCGCGTAGTCGAGGACTGGGGAACGCGCACCGGTCCCAACGGCGAGCTGCTGTGCGTTTCGTGTCACCGCGTACATGGCGCCGCGGACCAGGCCGACCTGCTCGCCTTCCGGCCGCAGATGAACGACACCTGCGTCGGTTGCCATCCGGGCCAGGCGGGCGTGGTCGGGTCTTCGCACGACCTGCGCACAAATGATCCCACGGCCCCCAACGCGCTGGGCCAGACCGCGGCAGAGGCCGGCGCGTGCTCGGCATGCCACACCGCGCATCGGCCCGGTCGCGATGCGGTCATCACCGCCGCGGACGCCAGCGGGGCGTGCGGCAGTTGCCACCGCGCCGACGGGGTCGCCGCCGCGCGCACCATTGATGGCATGCCGCACCCCGAGACCGATTGTGTCCAGTGTCACGACCCGCACACCCGCGCGCAGCCGAATTACCTCGCGAAGGCCGAGCTTGAGCTTTGTGCCGACTGTCATAGCGAGCAGATTCGCCTCGTCGGCGGTCCGCACGATGCCAACGCGGACCCCGCGAATCCACGCTGGCGGCATTCGCCTGCCCCAAACGGCACGTGTCTGCCCTGTCACGTGGCTCACGGCGGCGAGCGGGCCGATCTGTATCGCCTGGGCACCGGCGGCTCGAGCGGAAATCACGACGATGTATGTTTGACCTGTCACTCGGAGGCGGCCTGGGGCGCCAGCAGCAACATCGCCGCGATTCACCCGCATGACATCTCCGCCGATCAGCAGAAAGTCGCTTTGGCCCTCGTGCCCAAGGATGCCGCGGGCAATCTCCGCATGGGTTGCCGAACGTGCCATGATCCGCACGGCGGGGCCGAGCCGGCGCACTTGGCGCGCGTCGCGGCGGGAGAGACCACCCAGTCGCTTTGCCTGCACTGCCACGAGCCGAAGCGGCTGATCGAGCAGACCGGGCACTCGCCCGAGCATCTGGCCAAAGCCGGGTTCAGCACCGATTCGTGCAAGCCCTGTCACGCGATGCATGCCAATCCGAACGGCGCGTGGGGGCAGATGCTCTCGCCGCGATTCCTGCTGGCCGAAGGCATCCGCGTGACGGAATCGATGGAAGGGGCGGTGCCGTGCCTGGGATGTCATCACCAATCCGGCCCGGCCCCGATTCGCGCGGTCGCCACACACCCACCCGCGCTGATGACGAATATCACGCCGCCGGATGCGCCCGGATACATGCCGCTGTTCAATGAGCAGGGGCTGATCGATCCGCGTGGGCACGTGACCTGTCGGACGTGTCACATTTCGCACGGCCGGCCCGAATTGGCGCAGGAGGCCCAGCGGGCCGCGACCCTGACGCCCGACGAGTTGCACAATGTGAAGATGCTGTTGCAGGTGCGGCCGTTCATTCCGCCGAACGTGTGCACCGAGTGCCACGGTCCGGAAGCACGCGCGAAGTTCCTGTTCTTCCACGACCCGCGCAAACGCAAGGCGCCCTGAGCGAAGTCGCATTCGTCGCCGCCGCGTTTCACGGCGCGATCGGCCAGCGGTGTTCGCTGCGCCCGGCCGGGAGCTTGCTGGTGCGGCCATCCGGCAAAACCAAATGCGCTTCCTCGATTCCGCCCGGAATCGACACAAGCAGTACGAACTCCTGCCCGTGGCGGTTCAGCTCGACGGCAATCTCGCCCTGCGGGCTGGTAAAGCGGGCGCGGACCGCGTCGAGCGGTCCCGGCTGCGGTGCGATCTGGATTCGCTTCCAACCCACCGAGCCGGGTGCCTGTCGGATGCCGGCGACATACGCGAAATGCCACTCCAGCAGGTGCCCCAGCATGAAGTGATTGAGGCTGTTACCCGTTCCAGGTTTGGCCTCCCAGCTTTCCGGGAGCGTGGTCAGCCCAAGGTTGACCATGTATCCGTAGCTGCCGCGATCGGTCCGCGAGTAGATGCGGTGCAGCACATCATGCCGGCCCGCTTGCGCCAGCGCTCGAATCAGGAAGATGTGCAGCACTTCCCCGGTCGTCTGCTGGTAGCCGCGCTGTTCGAGGTCAGCCACGATCGCTGCGATTACGCGATGCTCATCCGCCGGCGGAAGCAGCCCAGCGCCCAGCGCGACCGCGTTGCCGGCCTGGCACGAGCCGTTGTTCTTCACCGTTGCGGTGGCGGCGTCGTAGAAACGCCGGCGGAAATCCTGCGCGATCGTCTGGTGGAGCGCATCGTAGCGGGCCGCATCGTCCGGCTTTTCGAGCACGCGGGCCGCATCGGCGCAGGTGCGCGCCGCCAGCGCCCAGATGGCCGTAGCGCTCACGGTCGCGGGCGTCCACTGCGACGGTCCGTCGCCCTTGCCGTGGCCGTAGTCGTACCAGTCACCCAGGTTGCTGGTGATGATGCCGTCGGTGGCCAGCGAAGACAGATAGTCCACAAACCGCGTCATGGACTCGAACGATTCAGCCAGCACGGTGCGATCGCCGTACCACTCATAGAGGTGCCAGGGCACCAGCACGCCCGCGACGCCCCACTCGGGCGCTTCGTTCCAGAAGCCGTGCGGCGGAACGCCGACGAGGTAATTGGGGCAATTGGTGGGGATATGTCCGTCGGGCAGTTGCGTATCGCGCACGTCGCGGAGGATCTTGCCCATCCAGGCGCGCGTGTCATAGCGGTAGGACAGCGCTCGGGCCATGTGCCAGTTCTGCTCCTGCCAGCCGTTCTTCTCGCGATGTGGGCAATCGCTGGCGACGTAGGACATGTTCGAGCGGATCGCCCAATCGATCAGCGCGTGGGCCTTGTTCTGCATTTCCGAGGAGCATTCGAACGAACCGACCAGCGGGCAGTCTGCCCGAACGTGCACAAGCTCGATGGCGCGCAGCACCGGCTTTCTCTCGGGGTTGGGGTGATCCGCCGGAACGGCTCCGCTGACCTCGACGAACTGCGCCCCGACATAGCAGAAAACCGTCTGATGCGTCTCGGGTCCGCCGCCGCGCAGCGTGTAATCGTGCCAGATGTCCTTGCCAGTTCCCCAGGTGTAGGTGAATCGCACCCGCCCGTTTGAATCAACGTATTCGCATGGTTTGAACCGCACTGTCGCCCCGGCCGGCCCCTCGACCGTAAAGCGCAGCAGGACCGAGCAGTTCTGCGGGAAGATGTACGTGAACACGCCGGGCGCCGGCTCGCTGATCCTGGACGGCGCGAATACCTCGCGCGCCCGCATGAGCGGTGCTTCGTAGGGCACCAGCTTCGCGGGCGGCGCCGCGACGATCACCGCCGGCTGCCAGCTCGAATCGTCGAATCCCGGCACGTCGAATCCGGGCTGCGCGCGGCGGGCGTCGTAATCCTCGCCCGCGTAGATGTGCGAAAACGTCAGCGGGCCGTCGCTCCAGCGCCAGCCTGCGTCGCTGGCGATGACAGTCTGCGTGCCGTCGGCCTGCGTGACGCTCAGTTCCGCCCAAAGCAGAAACGTCCGGCCGTTGGAAAAATCCGGCATGGCGTCGGTCTTGGCGAAGCGGCCGGCATCGTTGACC
>CAYOHG010000423.1:0-3501 GCA_964403685.1 uncultured Planctomycetales bacterium | reverse complement strand
CGCAGGAGGCGGCGATCCTGAAGGCGCTGGGCGCGACCCGGCGGCGGATCATCGCCATCTTTTCGGTGGAGTTCCTCGTGCTGGGCTCGGCCGCGGGCCTGCTCGGCGCTCTGCTCGCGTCGGCGTTCGCCAATCTCCTGATCGTCCAGTTCTTCAGCGGGCGGGCCCGGTTCGACGCGCCGGCCACGTTCGCCGCCGTCGCGGCGGCCGCGTTCACGGCCAACGCCGCCGGATGGCTGGCGAGCTGGCGGATCCTCGACCGCAACGTCGCCGCGCAGCTCGCTCTCGAGCGGCTGGCGGTCGCGCTCAACGGCGTGCCGCTGGCCAGCGTTTGAGGGCGGCGGCGCAATAACCGATGTTCGGCCCGTTCCGTCTTTCGTCCCCGCATTGTCAATCGGGCCGTTCCGCCGCAGAATCCGCGCCATGCGTTACGACGGCCGGGCCCCCGACGCCCTTCGACCGGTGCAGATCACCCGCGGCTACACCCGCGCGGCCGCCGGTTCCGTGCTGATCCGCTTTGGTCGCACGACGGTGCTGTGCACGGCGTCCATCGTCGCGGGCGTGCCGGAGTGGCGGCTTTCCAGCGGCAAGGGCTGGCTGACGGCGGAGTACGACATGCTCCCCGGATCGACGCCGCAGCGCAAGCCGCGCAGCCGTGAGCGGCTGGACGGCCGCACACAGGAGATTCAGCGCCTGATCGGCCGCGCGTGCCGTGCCGTGACCGATCTTGCGAAGCTGGGCGCCAATACGATTCAGCTCGATTGCGACGTACTGGAGGCCGACGGCGGCACGCGGACCGCGGCGATCACGGGCGCGTACGTCGCGCTGGCCGATGCCCTGGCGGAGGGTCGCACGCGCGGGCTGTGGGGCGCTGAGGCGCTGCGCGGGGCCGTCGCCGCGCTCAGCGCCGGCTACGTCGATGGCGAGCTGCTTGTGGACCTGGATTACGAGGAGGATTCCACCGCCGAGGTCGACTGCAACCTCGTGCGCACCAGCCGCGGCGAGTGGATCGAAGTGCAGTCGACCGCCGAGCGCCAGACGTTCACCGACGCGCAGCTCGCGGACATGATGGCGCTCGGCCGGCGCGGGATTGACCAGCTCCTGTTGCTTCAGCAGGCCGCGCGCCGCGCTGCGCTGGGCGAAACGGTGTCGACATGAGGACAGCGCCGCTCGGCTTGCGTTTGATTCAATGGGCGCAGGGCAGGCGCGCAGCGCGGCCGGCGGCGGCCTGGCTGGCGGGCTGCCTTTTTCTCGCCGCATGCGTAGGCTGCGCGGCGGACACCGCGCGCGACCTGAACTGGTTCAAGGTCTCCAAGGAACGCGAGGAGCCGCCGCCGCAGGAGCCGTTTCCGCAACGAGAGTCCTATGATGAGCAGGACGGAGGCGCCGCGGCATCCGCCGAGCCCGCGCCGTCGGAGGATGCCCCCGCAAGGCCGAAAGCGCGCGCGTCGGACTCGAAAGACTCGGGCGGCGGGGGCCTGTTCTCGTGGACGCGCGGCAAGCCGGCCAGTGACGATCTGTGGGCGATCCGCTGCATCTCGATCCGTGGTCCGCAGCGTTTCGCGACCGCGGACTCCTACGCCGAGGCGATCCGCAAGGTGAAGGGCCTGAAGCCGGACCTGATTGCTGTCTTCGACGTCGACGCCGCCAGCAACGTGTATTACGGCCGCTACGAGCGGCGCTACAACGAACGCAACGGGCAGGAGTCGTTTCGCCCCGACCCGCTGGCCGATCTGGAACTGATCCGCAAGCTTTCATTCGACATGCCGGACGACTCGGGCACAGCCCGCCCGGTCTGGCCGTTCCTGTATGCCACCATGGAGTCGCTGCCGACGACGCAGACCCTGCCGCCGGAGTGGTGCCTCGATCACGCCGTCGGGCAGTATTCGCTTCAGATCGCCGTGTTCTACAACTCCGAGCAGATGCGGCAGCGCAAGAGTGCCGCCGAGCAATACTGCCAACTGCTGCGCGAGCAGGGCGAAGAGGCGTACTACTATCACGGCGAGCAGAACAGCATCGTCTGCGTCGGCGCCTTTCCCGCCAGCGCCATCGAGAGCGTCAAGCGCACCAATCCGCTGACCGGCTCCGTCGAGTTCAGCGCCAAGATCGTCGATGAGCGCATGCTTGCTCTGCAACGCAAGTATCCGCACAACACGCACAACGGGCACATCTTCTACGAGCGAAGGCGCGATCCGACCACCGGCAAGGTCTCGCGCGATGCGCATACATCCTTTCCGGTGCTGGTTCCCCGGCGTGAAAGCAGCTTCGAGTGACGATCCTGCGGCCGATCGAATTGCTGCTGGCCACCCGGAACGCCGGAAAGGTCCGCGAGATTCGCGCTCTCACCGCCGGGTTGCCGTGGACCTGGCGCGGCCTGGAGGAATTCCCCGACGTTTCAGAAGCTGAGGAAAACGGGGCGACTTTCGCCGAGAACGCGCGCGCCAAGGCACTTTTCTACGCGCAGGAAACCGGACTGCCCGCGCTGGCCGACGACTCGGGCCTGGAAGTCGACGCGCTGAGCGGCGCGCCCGGTGTTCATTCGGCCTGCTACGCCGGTGTGCCCCGCGACGACCAAGCCAATCTGAATCGCCTGCTGGCGGAACTGCGCGACGTTCCCGCCGCACGACGCATGGCCCGCTTTCGCTGCCTCATCGCGTTCGTGCATTCGGGGCGGGTCGTTCTGGAGACCGCCGGCACGCTGGAAGGAGCCATCGCCACACGGCCGCGCGGGTTGAACGGCTTTGGCTATGACCCGATCTTCCTGCTGGCCGACCGCGGTCTTACGCTGGCCGAGCTCGATTCGGCCGAAAAGAACCGCATCAGCCATCGCGGCCAGGCGCTGCGAGCCATGATCGCGCGGTTGCCCGGCGTCCTGGCGCAAGCGTCGGCGTGAGCGCCATGAACTTCTTCCGGCAGACCTGCGTGGCCCGACTGTGGTGGCTCTGGTCGCTGCCGCTGGTCGCCCTGGCGACGCTGCTCAATCAATCCGCCGTGCATTGGCGCGACAACGTCGCCGACAGCCTGCTGTTCGGGTACTACGGCTGGTGCGTAGCGCAGGGCGCCGTGCCGTACCTCGATATCTGGGACAACAAGCCCCCCGGCATCTGGTGGGTCAATGCCCTGGGTTTTGCACTGTGGGGCGACGGCCCTCTCGCCGAAACCGCGCTGTGCAGCATCGCGGTGGCTGCGGCCGTGCTTGCGTTCGTCGCGGCGGCGCGCAGCGCCTTCGGCGGTGCGATCACGCCCTTCGCACTGGTGGGCGGAGCGGTCGTACTCACCGCCGGTCACTTTGAATGCGGCTCCAACCGCACCGAGACCTTCGTGCTGACGTGCGAAACGGTCGCGATGGCGGCATACCTGCGCTGGCTTCGTACTCCGCGTTGCAGATGGCTGGTCGTGGCGGGACTGTTCGCGGGGGCGGCTCCGCTTTTCAAGCAAAGCGGGTTGGCGATCGGCGCGGCGTGCGCCTTTCGCGGCTGAAGAAGGTCCGCACGATAGGCG
>CAYOHG010000422.1:0-3515 GCA_964403685.1 uncultured Planctomycetales bacterium | reverse complement strand
CTGGAAGTCGGTCGAGGCCGGCGCGAAGCGCGCCGCGGGCGAGCTGGGCGTCGAGGTCATCTGGAAAGGCCCGCTGATGGAGGACGATCGAGCCCAGCAGATCCAGGTTGTGCAGCAGTTCGTCTCGCAGGGCGTCGACGGCATCGCGCTGGCTCCGCTGGATTTCAAGGCACTGCTGCCGCCGGTCGCCGCGGCCATGGAGAAGAAGATTCCCGTGGTGATCTTCGATTCGGCTCTGGATGGCGAACCCGGCCGCGATTTCGTCGCCTACATCGCGACCAACAATGAGCAGGGCGGCCGGCTGGGCGGCGAGCACCTGGCCAGGCTGCTGGGTGGAAAGGGAAAAATCGTGCTGCTGCGATACAGCGTCGGCTCGGCCAGCACGGATGCGCGCGAAAAGGGGTTTCTCGCAGCCATCGCGGCCAATCCCGACCTGGCGATGCTGGTCGATAACCGGTACGCGGGCGTGACCGCGGGCGAGTCCAAGACACAGGCGCTGAACATGATCGATGCCATCCGCCAGGCCGACGGCGTCTTCTGCCCCAACGAATCGTCGACCATGGGCATGCTGCTGGCGCTTCAGCAGGAAGGACTGGCGGGGAAAATCCGGTTCGTCGGGTTTGACGCATCTCCACCGCTGGTGCAGGCTGTGCGCGACGGCCACATCGACGCCCTGGTCGTGCAGAACCCCGAGAAGATGGGCTACGAGTCCGTTCAGGCGCTGGTCCGGCACATTCGCGGCCAGCCGGTCGAGCCCGTGCTCGACACCGGCGTCGTCGTCGTCACGCGCGAGAACATGCAAGATCCCGCCATCCAGCCGTTGCTGCCATGAGCGAAGCTGAAACGTCGCTGCCGCGGCTGGAGATGCGCGGCGTGAGCAAGCGGTTCGGCGCAACCGTGGCGCTGGCGGGCGTCGAGCTGCGCGTCGCGGCCGGCGAGGTTCACGCACTGATCGGCGAGAACGGCGCGGGCAAGAGCACGCTCATGAAGATTCTCTCGGGCGCGATCCGACCCGACGCCGGCGAGCTGCGGCTCAACGGCGCACCGTTCCGGCCGCGTCATCCGGCCGACGGCCGACGGGCCGGCGTCGCGATGATCTACCAGGAGCTATCGCTCGCGCCGCATCTGAGCGTGATGGAGAACATCCTGCTGGGCGTCGAGCCGGCCCGCGCCGGCCTGCTACGCCGCACGGAAATGCGCCGCCGGGCCGGCGAAGCGCTGCGTCGCATCGGGCAGGCCGATCTGCCGCTGGATGAGCCGGTGCGGCGTCTACCGGCGGCCGGACAGCAGCTTGTGGAGATCGCCCGGTGCGTGGCGCACGGCGCAAGCGTGCTGGTGTTCGACGAGCCGACCAGCAGCCTGGCGTGGGCGGACGTGCGCCTGCTGCTGGAGCTGATCCGCCGGCTCCGCGCCGCGGGCCAGGCAATCGTCTACATTTCGCACATTCTTGAGGAGGTTCGTGCGATCGCCGACCGCTGCACGGTGCTGCGCGACGGGCGCGTGGCGGGCGGCGGAGCGCTGCGCGAGCTGTCGGACCGGCAGATTGTCGAGTGCATGGTCGGCCGGCGCGTCGATGATCTGTACCCGCGCAGCGCGCGGGAGCCGGGCGAATGCCTGCTGGAGCTGGATGCGCTCAGCGGACTGCGGCTGCCGTTGTCGGCCTCGCTGCGGGTTCATCGCGGCGAGATTGTGGGGCTGGCCGGGTTGATCGGGGCGGGGCGCACGGAACTGCTCCGCTGCATCTTCGGGCTGGATCGAGTCGCCGGGGGACGGTTGCGAGTGGCCGCGCTGGCCGGTCCGCGCAACCCCGGGCAGCGCTGGGCGTCGGGAGTCGGGCTTCTCAGCGAGAGCCGCGCCGTGGAAGGGCTGGCGCTGAACCGCTCGATTGCTGAGAATCTCACGCTGGCGCGGCCGCCGATGTGGGGGCCGCTCGGGTTCATCAGCGCCGCCCGCGAAACCCGCGCGGCGCGGCCGTGGATCGAGCGGCTGGCGATCCGCTGCGCCGCCGCGGACCAGCCGGTGCGGGCCTTGTCGGGCGGCAACCAGCAGAAGGTCGCGCTGGCGCGCCTGCTCCAAGCCGACGTTGATCTGCTGCTGCTTGACGAGCCGACCCGCGGGATCGACGTAGGTTCCAAGGCGGAGATTTACGGTCTGATCGATGCGCTGGCCGCCGGCGATGCATCGACCGGCCGCCGGCCGCGCGGCGTCCTGCTGGTCAGCAGCTTCCTGCCCGAGCTGCTGGGCGTTTGCGACCGAATCGCGGTAATGCGCCGCGGCTCGCTCGGTCCGGCCCGGCCGGTCGCACAGTGGTCGGCCACGAGCCTGATGGCGGCGGCAGTCGGTGTAACGGAGGGCGCGGCGTGAGCGGCTCGGCGACGACCCCCGCTGCGCCCGTGACGCGCCGCGGCCGGCTGCGAAGCGGACTGAACCAGCTCGGCCCGCTGGTCGGCCTGGTGTTCGTGTGGGTGCTGTTCGCCCTGCTGGCCGGCGGGGATTTCAGCAAGTGGGACAATCAACGGCTGATGCTGCTGCAAACGGCCGTCGTCGGCACCGCCGCCGTCGGCGCGACGGTGATCATCATCTCCGGCGGCATCGACCTTTCGGTCGGAGCGACGATCGCGCTGACGGTGATGGTCGCCGCGCTGCTGCTCGAACACGGCGCGACTCCCGCAATGGCCGCGCTGGGCTGCCTGCTGACGGCGTGCGCGTGCGGGCTGGGGATCGGGGCGCTGGTGATCGGCGAGGTCGGGCGAGTCGTGGCCTTGCTGCTGGCGACGGTCGCGGGAGTGTACGTCTGGCGGATCGCGTCGCACGAGACCTTTCGCGTGGCGGCCGGATTCATGGCGGTCGGCGCGGCGCTACTCTGCGCTTTGGTGTTGACGGCCGCGGCGCGGCGCTTCGGCCGGCGGCTGCCGCTGGCACCCTTCATCGTCACGCTGGGCATGTGGGGCGCACTACGTGGAGCGGCCAAGGGGATCGGCGACAATCAGCCGATCTACCCGGCCAGCCTGGGCTGGATTCGCGCCCTGATGAGCAGCAGCGAGTCCGGACCGTTCGCGTGGCTGCCGCCGGGCGTCTGGTTGCTGCTGCTGCTGGCGGCGGCCGTTGCGGCGCTGTTGCACTACACACGCTTCGGGCGGCATGTGTACGCGGTCGGATCCAACGAGCTGACGGCCCGGCTGTGCGGAATCTCCGTCGAACGCACCAAGCTGCTGATCTACACGATCGGTGTGGGTTGCGCCGGGGTCTCGGGCCTGCTTCAGCTCTCCTATCTTTCGATGGGAGATCCGACTACCGCGCAGGGCTACGAGTTGAAAGTCATCGCTGCGGTCGTCATCGGCGGGGCGAGCCTGGCCGGAGGCGAAGGGTCGGTGTTCGGCGCGCTGGTCGGAGCGCTGATCATGACGGTCGTCGACAACGGCTGCACCAAGCTCGGTCTGGATAACTGGGTGCAGGAGATCGTCACCGGCGCGATCATCGTCGTCGCCGTGCTGCTGGACCGCGGGCGCCCGCGG
>CAYOHG010000421.1:0-3521 GCA_964403685.1 uncultured Planctomycetales bacterium | reverse complement strand
CCATGCTTCCACTGATCCTTGCCCAGGTGCTTCTGGCGCAAAGCCCGGAAGCGCACGGATCCGGCAGCTACATCCCCAACCTGTGCTTCCAGACGCAGCTTGCTACTGGCGACACAAACGACTACTCGGCCATCGCCGTGAGCCTTTCGCCTGATTGGATCGCGACCGGCGCCATCGGCGGCGGCTCTCCCCTGATGACTGGCGCCTGCAACGTTTTCGCGCTCGCGGAGGACGGCTGGTATTTGCATACCGTGCTGCAACCGGCGGACGGCCAGAGCGGGGATTATTTCGGCCCGGCGGTCGAGCCGAGGTATCGCGGCTCTCTCGAAAGCCTGGGGTCGCCGGTTGATTACCCCAGCCGTCCGATCTCCTCCATCACCGCGTCGATCAGCGGACGGACGGTTTTTTCGGAGAAGTCGAACTTGCAGCCGGCCGCCTCGAACAGCTCCGGCAGCGGGCGTGAGCCGCCCAGCGCCAGCCCGTTGCGATAGAACGCCACCGCCTCGCGATAGTCCTTCCGCGAGCGCAGCCAGATCTGCAACGCCCCGAGCTGGGCAATGCCGTATTCCACGTAGTAGAACGGCACCTCGAAGAAGTGCAGTTTGCGGTGCCACGAGTAGCGGTCGTAGGGTTCCAGCCCGCGATAATCGATCTCGGGCGCGAAGCGCTTCGTAAGCTGCTGCCAGTGGTCGTGCCGCGCCTCGCTGCCGCTGCTCACGTGCGTATAGACCCAGTGCTGCTGTGCATCCACGCGTGCCATGTAGGGAAAGAACTGCACGATCCGCTCGAGGAAGCTGCGCCGGGCGCGGTTGGTCTGATCGCCGTAGAATTCTTCCAGATGCGGCAGCGCCAGCATTTCCATGCCCATTGAGGCGACCTCGCAGAATTCGATCGGCGCCTGACGATAGGGCAGCAGCGGCTCGTTGCGGGCGGCGAAGGTGTGGAACGCGTGCCCGCCCTCGTGCACCAGCGTGCGAACATCGGTCTCCGTGCCGACCGCGTTCATGAAAATGAAGGGCATGCGCCGTTCGTGATAGGTCGCCTGGTAGCCGCCGGGGGCCTTGCCCTTGCGGCTACCGAGGTCAAGCAGGTTTTCGCGCCGCAGGCGGTCGAAGATGTCGCCCAGCTCGCCATCGACCTTGTGGAAGATGCGGCTGGAGCCTTCGCCGAGCCGCTCGACATCCTCAAACGGCCGCAGCGGGGCGCGCCCGTCGGGATCGACCGAGAAATCCCACGGCTTGAGCGTATCCAGCCCGAGTTTGCGGCGGCGTTCGTCCGCGAGCAGGCGGTTGGCCGGCACGCAGACCTTCTCGATGGCGTCATGGAACGCCAGGCAGTGCTCGGGTGTGTAATCGAAGCGCTCCATGGCGCGGAAGGCGAAGGCGCGGAAGTCGCTGCAGCCGGCGTTGCGGGCCATGCGATCGCGCAGCGTCACCATCTGGTCGTAGAGCTGATCCAGCCCGGCGGCGTCGCGCAGGTGACGATCGGCGGCGAGCCGGTAGGTCTCCTCGCGGACTGCGCGGTCGGGCTCCTCGATGAAGCGCGCGACCTGCTGGAGCGTCAGTTCCTGACCCTGATAGCTCACGGTCATCGCGCCGGTGATTTTCTGGTATTGCTGCGCCAGCTTGGCCAGCTCGACCTGGATCGGGATGTTCTCCTCGCGGAACAGCTCGATCGCGTTGCGCATGCTGCGCTCGAGCACTTCGTAGCGCTTCGGGGGAAGCGGGAAGCGCTGCGCCAGCTCGACGAATTTCTTCTGGAGCTCGAAATGCACCGGCTCGCGGCGCGGCTGGACGTTCTCAACAAAGTGCAGGAAACGCTGCTCGCGCTGCGGGTCGTCGGTCTGGCAAGTCATGTCGATATTGCGCGACGTGCCCTCTTCATCAAAAATCGCGTCGGTCTCGCTCAGATCGGCCAGCCAGCGCTCGAACGCCGCCGGCGACTCCACCGAACGGTTCAGCAGTTCCTGGTAGTACCTCTCCGCCGACTCCCATTGCTCAAAACGCGCCTCGCCGGCGACGTAGCGACGGGGGAATTCACGGGTCGTCGCGGCGGCAGCAGCCTGACTCATCTGGATCGCCCCTTGTGGCCGTCTTGCGGAACCTGGCCGCGCTGTGCGGCCAAGGCGCCCGCCGATCGGTGGTCGAGCGGGCATTATGGCGCCCCCGCCGCGGCGTTGCTACGCGCCGCGCCGACTCGGGCGACGCCCGCGCTGAACAGCCGGACGGGTACGTCGCCCGGCGGGCTCTGCGGGCGCCACGGCGCTTTCGGTCGCACGGCGGCGGACCGGCCGGCGCTGCGGGGGAGTCTCGATTTGTTCCCGGCCGGCGAGGTACGCGCCAGTGAGGGATTCCCGCGCGTCAAACAGGTCCGCCAACGCGCCCTGACCCACGATTCGTCCGCCCCGAACGCCCGGGCCGGGGCCGAAATCGACGATGTGGTCGGCGGCGAGCATGGTGTCACGGTCGTGCTCCACCACGATAACGGTGTTGCCCATGTCGCGCAGCCGCTGGAGCGAAGCGAGCAGCCGCTGATTGTCGCGCGCGTGCAGACCGATGCTGGGTTCATCCAGCACATACAGCACGCCGACCAGCCCGCAGCCGATCTGGCTGGCCAGGCGAATCCGCTGTGACTCCCCGCCCGAAAGCGTCGGCGCAGCGCGGTCGAGCGTCAGATACTCCAGCCCCACGTCGATCAGGAACTGCAATCGCGCGCGAATCTCCTTGAGCGGCTCGCGCGCGATGATCTCCTGGGCGGGGCTCCAGACCAGCGAGCGGACGAATTCCGCCGCCGAACTGATCGACAGCCGGCACAACTCCGCGATATTCAACTCGCGCGGTTCGCGGCCGTCCGCGCCAAGCCGACCGCGCAGGCGAATCGCCAGCGCCTGCGGCGTGAGCCGGGCGCCGTGACAGGTCGGACACTCCGTCTGCCGCATGAATTGCTCGTAATAGCCGCGCACCATCGTCGATTGCGCTTTGCGATACTTGGCGTGCAGCTCCGCGAGCACGCCCTCCCAGCGCTCGCCATGCTTCCAAACGCCGTGGCGCGTCTTCCATTCGCAGGTGATGACGGCGTCGCCGGTGCCGTAGAGCAGCGCCTGTTTCGCCTTGCCGGGCAGCTCGCGCCAGGGTGAATCCAGCTCGAAGCCAACGTGCCGCGCGACGCCTTGCAGGATGTGGCGGCGCCAGCGGCCAGGCGGCGTGCGCAGCGCGACAATGCAAGGGTCGAGCATGCTGCGAGCGGTGTCGGGAACCAGCAGGCGCGGGTCGAAGTCGACACGCGTGCCCAACCCATCACAGGTCGTGCACATGCCCCGCGGGCTGTTGAAGCTGAGCAATTGCGGGTCCGGCGGCTCAAAGCTCACGCCGCAATGCGTGCAGGCGTAGCCCGACGAGAGCAGGATGTCGCCGGTTTCGGCAGCGCCGCGCGCGGCCGGCTCGGCGCTTTCGATAACCGCACCGCGCCGCCGTCGCCGCGCGGGCCGAGTCGCGGCCTGCGCGTCCGGCGGCGGCTCGCGC